>DEZY01000062.1:14723-41023 GCA_002365735.1 Actinobacteria bacterium UBA3120 | reverse complement strand
CAATGCGTGAATTGGCTCGGGTCGGGATCGCAACACCTAAGTCGCAAGCAGTTGGCGACCCCAGATTTTGGATGGCTGACGGAGAACTCCCCGCGGTGATCCGACGCGTTGATTTTGACACGGTAAAAACTGAATGGGCAGCGCGTCCTGACGCAATCGTG
This sequence comes from Actinobacteria bacterium UBA3120, assembly GCA_002365735.1. Taxonomy (GTDB): domain Bacteria; phylum Actinomycetota; class Actinomycetes; order S36-B12; family S36-B12; genus UBA4592. The sequence goes on along the minus strand of DEZY01000062.1, from coordinate 40,862 downwards.
ATGGATGCCCGCCAGATCTTGGAGTGGGAGAACGGTCACGTTGAGGGAGCAGTATTTATCCCCTTCTACGAAGTACTGGATCGACTCGCTGACATTCCCCGGGATAGGGACGTGTACGTCTACTGCGGATCGGGTTACCGGTCAGGCGCGGTTGTCTCCATGTTGGGTCGCCTCGGATACGACAATCTTGTCCACGTGGACGACGATTTCGGCAACGCTGCAAAGGCGGGCCTTGCCACAGTCTCAGAGAGGGCGCCTGCACGTGAACCGGGCTGGACCTGGCTCGCATCACGAGCGAGTGTGCGCGAATTCGATCCCTCAGCTGTTCGCATCATGAGCTAATTTCGTTTGGGTACAGTTAGATCACCACCTGGCAATAGCGGCACAGGGCAGTGAGAGGCTAGGGCCGTGAACGAGAACATCACTTACTCACCAAAAGTATTTATCCCCCTGACCTCGCTGTGCCGTGATCGCTGTGGCTACTGCACATTTGCCAAAAGCCCGCATCGAGTCGAGAGCCCATATTTGAGCATCGAGTCAATCCTTGAAGTTGCCCGCGCCGGAGCTGCAGCCGGTTGCCATGAAGCGTTGTTCACTCTTGGGGAGTACCCGGAGTTTCGATACAAACAAGCACGACAGTGGCTTGATGCGAACAACTATTCCAGCACGATTGACTACCTTGTTGCAGCCGCTGCAGCCGTGTTAAAAGAAACGGGCTTGCTCCCACATGCCAATGCTGGGGCGCTAGGTCACGAAGACTTGGAACTGCTGCGCACGGTCTCGCCCAGTCAAGGCATGATGATTGAAAGCCTCAACCCTGATCTTGCCGCGCATCGTGGTGCGCCAGATAAAACACCAGAGAGACGCCTGGAAACGCTGTATGCGGCGGGCGAACTTCACATTCCATTTACTACTGGCATTCTGATTGGGATTGGCGAGTCGCGTGCAGACCGGGTTGACGCCTTGGAAGCAATCGCGCAGGCACATGAAAAATACGGACACGTCCAAGAAGTAATCGTGCAAAATTTTGTCCCAAAGCTAGACACAGAAATGAGAAATTGGCCAGCGTGCCCGCCAGAGCAACTTTTGGAAACTATCCGGATTGCTCGCGAGGTTCTACCGCCCAGCATTCATGTGCAGGCACCTCCGAATTTGAGTGACGACCTTGATGCTCTTCTCGAGTCAGGGATCGACGACCTTGGTGGTATTTCGCCTATCACTGCCGACTTTGTCAATCCCGAGAAACCATGGCCTTCACTTGAATTGCTGCGCGAACGGGTTGAAAAACGGGGTGGGACTTTGGTTCCTAGGCTCACAATTTACCCAGAGTTTGTGCGGGATGCGGCCAAGTGGATCGATCCTGATTTGCATTTCGCGGTTATGGATCGAAGTGACGCTGATGGATTCGCCCGTGACGATGTGGGAGCCACGTTCCCGGAGAAATACGAAGACGCCGCGAACGTGGGTACCGGCGCCGAAGTGATTCAGATTGGCCGTCGGTCTACCGCCTGGTATTCAGGTGCTGACACCGCACCTGGGATTCTCATTACCGGGAAAGCATCAGATCGGACTTCGGCGCCAATAGCCGAGATCTTGGATGCTGCGTTAACTGGCGTACAAATAGATGAATCACAGATCGCAACGTTGTTTAGAGCCCGCGGTAAGGACGTTACGGCGATCGCATCTGTTGCTGATGAATTGCGCGAAGCTGTTAATGGGGATGTGGTCACTTTCGCCCGCAATCGGAACATCAACTACACAAATGTGTGTACCTTTAAGTGCACATTCTGTGGCTTTTCTAAGGGGCCGCTTTCCCTGAATCTGCGTGGAAAACCGTATTTGCTCGCTGATTCAGAGATCGCTGAGCGAGTAATCGAAGCCCATGAACTCGGTGCCACTGAAGTGTGCTTACAGGGCGGTATCCACCCAAGTTTTGATGGTGACTACTACATAAACGTAGCGCGCGTTGTGAAAGAAGCAGTCCCGTCAATGCATATCCACGGTTTCACTGCCCTTGAAGTATTTGAAGGAGCCAAGAGGCTCGGCGAGCCAATTGAGAATTATCTGGTCCGGCTCAAAGAAGCAGGTCTTCGATCACTTCCGGGGACAGCAGCCGAGATTCTCTCCGACGATATCCGCGCATTAATTTGCCCCGACAAGATATCCACCCAAGAGTGGCTGCAGGTGCACGAAATCGCGCACTCACTCGGGCTTAGATCGAATGTGACGATCATGTTTGGCAGTGTCGAGCGGCCGGAACACTGGGCAAAACACATTGTGCGTACGCGCGAGTTGCAGTCGCGCACGGGCGGTTTCACCGAGTTTGTTCCCTTGCCGTTTGTTCACATGGCCGCGCCCATCTATTTAAAGCGCGGCGCCCGCCGGGGCCCGACATGGCGTGAAACTATTTTGATGCACGCGGTAGGGCGGATTGCATACCATGGATCAATCTCAAATATCCAAGCCTCTTGGGTGAAGTTAGGTCCTCGCGGTGCGCGACAACTTTTACAAGCAGGAGTCAATGACCTCGGCGGAACCCTGATGGACGAAAACATATCCCGTGCTGCAGGAGCTAGCCACGGCCAGGGGATCACCGACACCCAATTTCGGGATGTTGCTGAACCCTTAGGGCGCAGACTTGTCCAGCGCACGACCCTTTACGGCCGAGTGGAATCGGAATCGCTTCAGGCTCCCGTCGCGTAATGCCTGCGCATTTCTTAGGTACTCCGGTAACAGCGCCGGGCCCGTTAGGCCCCGATATGTTGAAAAATTTCGGACTAATCCGCTGTAATCCGTTGGAGTTCCTCTTCGCGAGTTGGCGAAAGTTCGGAGATGTTGTCCAATTTCCGATTCCTAGGCCACCGACCTACCTTGTCAATTCACCGACGGGAGTGCGGCAGGTACTTGTCAACAATGCCAAGAACTACAGCAAGGCCACAATTCAGTACCACGCGTTGTCGCTTGTGACTGGCAGCGGCTTACTCACGGCCAATACCGATTTATGGCGAAAAAGGCGGCCCATAATTCAACCTGCGTTTCATCAGAAGGCGATGGACAACCTCATTCCAGTATCGCAGCAGGCAGCCGACCGCATGGCTGTCGAACTGGACGGCAAAGGAGCTGGAGTCGTCACGGATGTCGACCAATTCATGCTTAATGCAGCCCTTGAAGTTGTGGGAGAGTTTCTCTTCGGCTCGGATCTCACTGCCGACGCACATCTGATTACCGAGGCGACTCTGCAGGCGCTCGAGGTGGTAATTATGCGGGCACGCGTTCCTCTGTCACCGCCCCGCAAAATCCCTACGCCCGGGAATCGAATATTGAAACGCAGCCTGAACACCTTAGATTCAGCCGTGGCCTCAATCGTGGAATCTCGCACGGTTGCGCAGCCAATGGGTGTCCCCGCATCAAGCCTTAATCTCGTTGACCTGCTACTTGCCGCAAGTACGAACGAGCAGATTGATCTTGAGGGGATCCGAGACGAAGTTGTCACTTTCATCATCGCCGGGCACGAAACAGTTGCCAGTGCCCTTTCCTGGTCCATTGCGCTATTGGCGACACACCCTCAAGCCCAAGAGCGAGTCGCGGCTGAAGGGCGCGCAGCACGAGGGGAGACACTGGATTCCAAACTGGCGCAATTGCCATACACGCAAGCGGTATTTAGTGAGACCCTGCGGCTTTACCCACCTGCTTGGTTGATCACGCGCAAAGCATTAGGCCCCGATTGCATCGATGGACACGACATCCCAACCGGTGCACTGGTGATCACCAGCCCCGCACTATTGCATCGGCACCCTGAAATTTGGAGCGACCCTGATTCATTTAACCCAGAGCGGTTCTTGGTGCCTTTCCCGCGGGAAAGTTTTATTCCCTTTGGAGCTGGCTTACGGCAGTGCATCGGAAAGGATTTTGCCTATGTCGAAGGAGTGATCATGCTGTCAAGCCTGTGTGAGCGACTCAAATTTGAGTACCCCGCTGGGGAAATTTTGCCTGAAAGCGACCCATTGGTGACGATCCGACCGGTCGGTGGGGTAAAACTTCGCACTAGCCGCCGTGCGTGATGTAGTCGACGAGAGCTGCCTTCTCAGTTTCAAGTTCGCTTAAGCGAGCCTTGACTAAATCACCGATACTAACAATTCCGATCAATTCGCCACTGTCGGTGGTGATCGGTATGTGTCGAATGCGCCGTGAAGTCATTACAGTCATGAGCTCGTCAATCTTGACGTGTGTGGTTGACACAAATACTTCGCTGGTCATGATGCTCGACACAGGTTCACTCATGAGCGACTCACCCGCTGCAAGTGCACGCACGATATCTCGCTCAGAGACAATTCCGGCGATTGTCTTGCCGTCATTGGAGACAACCAGCGCACCAACTTTATGCTGTGACAACAGAGCGAGCAGCTCTTGTACATTTTGTTGCGGGCTCACCGTAACAACATCGGTGCCCTTGTCCGCCAGGATTGCGGAAACTAACATGTGCGCCTCCTCGGTCTAAAACCTAGTGTGGCAATTCTTTTGAGCTATGTCTGCACTTTGAGTAATTTGAGGCATTCTTGGTGCAGCGAGCCGTTGGAGCAGATAAGTGATGGTTCCACGTCAGGGTCGTGGATGGGTAGGGGCGTGCCGTCAAATTGAGAGGCTTCCCCCCCTGCTTCGGCCACAATGGGCAACAGTGCGGCATAGTCGTAGAGCGCGAGTTCGGGTTCTGCACTCACGTCCACGGCACCCTCGGCGAGTAAAACGTGAGACCAGAAATCGCCATAAGCCCGCTGACGCCAGGTGGCCGCGCGCAGGCTCTCAAAGTCAGATTGATCCCACCCTTGCTGATCAGAAAATGAAAATGACGCGTCAACCATCTTTTGTACAGGGCTGACGTGCAGACGGCGGGGGAAGTCAGAGCCTAGTTCCTGAACCCACGCGCCAAGACCAATTTCTGCCCACCATCGGCGATTCAACGCAGGCGCACTCACGAGGCCGACTGTGATTTTCCCGCCGTCGCGCAAAGCGATCAAGGTCGCCCATACGGGTACACCGCGGACATAATTCTTGGTTCCATCAATTGGATCAATAATCCAGGTGCGTTGACCGAGTGCGGTGTGGGCGAATTCCTCGCCGATCACGCTGTCATTTGGGTTGTGTGCTGCTATTTGAGCGCGCAGTTCTGTCTCCACTGCAAGATCAGCATCACTCACGGGAGTGAGATCAGGTTTTTGGGTCACGTTGAGGTCCAGCGCATTAAAGCGTGAGAGTGAAATTGCATCCGCGCGATCAGCAAGATGTTGTGCGAATTCGAGGTCACTAGGAAACTGACTCATTGCACTCCTATTGCGGTATTACCGGCGAGAAGATTACGCATCGACTCTACCCGTTCAAGGACGATCACGTCGGTTACGCCTCCCAGGGCGCAGTCAGGTTCGTTGTGGCTACATGCACGGGGACAATTCTCGGTGTAATGCACAAGATCCGGGTAGGAGTCAATAATAGTTTCCCTGGAGACGTGAGCCAATCCAAATGACCTAATGCCTGGCGTGTCAATCACTATCCCGTTTGCTTTTGGCAAGGGAAATGCGATCACGCTGGTTGATGTATGTTTCCCCTTTCCGGTCAGGTCATTGACAGAACCAGTGATTCGATGCGCGTCTGGCGCGAGTTCGTTAATGAGCGTTGATTTTCCGACACCTGAGTGTCCGAGCAAAACACTGGTGTGTCCTTTTACGAATTCCTTAAGTTGATCCGGCGCCAGTCCGCTGTCCACAATGAAAATTGGAATCGCTAGTTCTTGGTAGACATTTACCAAGGCGCTGGGATCCTTGAGATCTGATTTAGTTACCACGAGGAAAGGAGTGACTGCTGCGTCGAGTGCTGCAACAATTGCGCGGTCAATAAAACCAATCCTGGGTTCGGGGTTGGCGGCCGCAACGACGATCCCGAGGAGATCAGCGTTGGCAACGATTACGCGCTCTTGTGGATCGTCGTCGTCTGCCGTGCGCCGCAGCTCTGTGGATCGAGGTTCCCGCCGAACAATTCGCACCTGGTGGTCAATACCTCCATTTGGGTCCCCGACCATTGCCACTCGGTCGCCCACGACGAGACCTTTTCGACCAAGTTCACGCGCCTTAACGGCGTAGAGGATCGAAGTGTCACCCTCGGGGTTCACGGTGAACCGTCCACGGTCAACGGTCGAAACCGACCCGAAAAACATGTTGCTAAAACTCGGTCGGTCCTTTGTGCGGGGGCGTGACTTTGTCTTGCCCGGTCTTACCCGAACGTCGTCTTCGTCTAGATTGTGTGATTTCACTTATTGAGGAGTTCTTCCCAGCGGCGTGTGAAGTCGGGGAGTGTCTTCCCTGTTGTCTCGATGTTCTCAACGGTAATTCCCGGCACCCTAAGCCCCAAAATGGCTCCTGCTGTCGCCATGCGGTGGTCTTCATAGGTGTGAAATGTTCCGCCATGTAATGGTGCTGGAGTTATGCGTAATGCGGTGGGTTCCTCGATCACGTGTCCACCGAGTTGGTTAATTTCAGTAGCAAGGGCACTGAGCCGATCGGTTTCATGCCCGCGCAAGTGTCCGATCCCGCGAAGATAAGACGGTGTCTCGGCCAGGGCGCATAAAGCTGCGATGGTGGGCGCAACCTCACCAATATCGGAAAGATCAACGTCGATTCCTTGGATTTCGCCAACACCGGCTAGCGTGAAAAGACCAGCTTCGCGGGTAATGCGTGCACCCATAGCCTCGAAAACGTGTGCGATCGCAGTCACCGGCTGCACCGAGTCAACAGGCCAGTCAGGACAGGTGACTTCACCCGAGGCAATCAGAGCAGCTGCGAAGAAGGGGGTCGCGTTGGAAAGGTCACCTTCGAGGGTGAGGTCAACTCCATCAATATTTTGTGGATCCACATGCCAAGAATCCTGCGCCGTGTTTGTGCGCCGGACGGTGACACCACGCCTTGTGAGTGAATTGATCGTCATTTCGACGTGGGGCAGGCTTGGGACGCCGCGCGAGTTGCCCAGATCTGCGGGTACGTGTCGGATAGTGGCACCGGCATCACACCGAGCTGCGCTGAGCAGCAAGGCTGAAACAAATTGGCTGGATTTGGAGGCATCCAGTACGACTTCACCACCGCGTACCCGCCCCTTGCCATGGATCAGGAAGGGAAGCCGTCCGCGATCTTCCACTTCAACCCCTAGATCCTTTAAGGCTTCAAGCAGAGTCGCCATGGGTCGTTTGCGTGCACCGGCATCCCCATCGAAATACGAGTCTCCATGTGCGAAGGCGGCAACGGGTGGCAGAAATCTCATGACAGTTCCCGCAAGTCCGACATTGATCACCGTGGGTGATTCATAAGAAGCGCGCAAGAAGTGCGGAGTCACAACGAGATCCAAATTCCCAGCCGCATCTCGGCCACGTTCTTCAATTTGAACTCCCAGTGACTTCAAGGCTTCCATCATTAAGATCGTGTCTCGGGCATCGAGTACACCGTGCAGCGTTGAGGGGGAGTCCGCGAGTGCACTCAGAATGAGTTCCCGGTTGCTCAGGGATTTGGAACTAGGCAGGGTGATCTTGGCGTTGATTACCCTAGTTGCCACGGGAGCTACCCAGTCAGTCATGGGGACAGTGTTCCACTTACACCTTATTATCGATACATGTGTGGTCGATATGTCTTAATACATGACCCCACTGTGATCGCAGTCGAATTCGATGCGGAGCTAGATCCCGAGCTCTTGGGGCGAGAGTTCAGGCCGAATTACAACGTGGCCCCGAGTGTGAATATTCCCGTGATCACCTTAGTTGCTGGAAGCAGGGTTTTGACCCAAGCGCGTTGGGGGATCCTGCCAAAATGGAGCCGGAAAGCGTCGACTTTGCTGATAAATGCACGGGGTGAAAGCGTTATTGAAAAAGCGACTTTCACAAAAGCTTTTGCCACTCATCGAATACTTATCCCGGCCACCGCATACTACGAGTGGAAGCGTCCGGCTAAAGATCCATATCTCATTTCCCCTCCGCTCGGTGACCCGCATCCCATGGCCCTAGCGGGGCTGATCGTTGAAAGCATGATCGACGGACGAGTTCAATCGACGTGCGCGATAATCACTTTGGCAGCTCAGCCGAACCTGGAATCAATTCATGATCGAATGCCTGCTTGTATTGCCGCCTCGCATTGGGGCGCATGGCTCGACCCCGAATTTGATGTGGAATTGGCACGGGAGCTCCTGCTTGCCCGAATTGATTTGCGGGCATTCCGGGTCGATCGAGCTGTAAATTCTGTGGGCAATAATTCGCCCGCGCTGATCAAGGAGTTGGATTCAACGGACTAAGATCGAACCCATGCATGTTGTTGCCGAGATGGTTGCCTCCGTCCACTCACTAGAGGCTGGGATCGGCGATCATGTCGCGATAGGGGACACTTTGTTGGTTTTGGAGTCCATGAAAATGGAGATTCCAGTACTCGCGGAAAGTGCTGGAGTGGTCAGCGAGTTCACCGTAGCGGTAGGTGACGTTGTCAACGAAGGCGATCTGCTCGTAATTCTCCAATGAGTTCCTCATGTACTTGCATTGATCACGTCGTTGGTCATACGGCAAAACGCGAGTTCACGGTGAGTCCAAGTGATACAGCGATTGCCCTGGGCAGCGGATCGGTAAATGTGCTGGCAACACCTATAGCAATTGCCTGGTGCGAGTCGGTAACCACTATTGCAATATCTGAAGCGGTCTGCGGCGACTGCACGACGGTCGGATACAAGATTGATTTTTTACATCTTTCTCCCACTTCAGTCGGGGAGAGTGTGTACGCCAATGCACTGGTCGAATCTGTATCCGGTGATCGGATTATTTTCTCCATTGACCTTCGCAATGCGGAGATGCAAGTCGGTACGGGCAAAATTACGCGCGTGCGAGTTGCTCGCAACTCTTGGATTTAGTTAAATGCCCGTGGTTGAGCGGGGGTATGCCACTTCGGGGTCGGTCATGACATTTACTAAGTAAGGGACTCCCGAATTCATGGCACGGTCAAGAGCTGGACCTAGGTCGGAAATCTCCGTGACGACCTCCCCAGCCCCGCCCAACGCCCCGACCACTTGGTCATAGCGGCTTGGTTCCAGCTCAGCGAGAACATCGTATCCGTAGAGAAAACGCATCGGGTGGCGTTCAAGACCCCAACCAGCGTTATTTCCTACGACAATTGTGCACGCTACATTGTGTCGAACCAGTGAATCAACGTCCATTAGTGAGAATCCTGCAGCGCCATCCCCGAGAAGCATTACAAGCGGGTCACTGGGAAACGACTTCCCGGCTCCAAGGGCGTATCCCATTCCTGTGCCCAATGCGCCGAACGGTCCCGGATCAAGCCAGCGACCGGGTTGTTGCGGCTCAATAAATTTGCCTGCAAAGGAAACAAAGTCTCCACCGTCACCGATTGTGATCGTTGACTCGGTCAATCGGGGGATGAGTTCGCCATAGATTTGCGCCGGATGAATCATTTCTTGGCGGGTTGCCATCAATTTGGAATTGCTCAATCGGACGGCTGAACTGCGTTGCGCCAAGTCGTCTTTCCAAGATTGGGTGCCCACAGGTTTCGATAGGCAGGTAGCAATGGTGCTCATCAGGTCAGGTAGATCACCCGTAATGCGAATTGCTTGGGCAAGGGGTGACGTCCGGGGATCATCGGAAATAAAAATTACGTGTGCGTCGCCGAAATCTCCATAGCCAAGTCGAAAATCAAGCGGGGTCCCTGCCACGATTACGAGGTCGGCATTTTTGAGTGCGTATGAGCGAGCGGGAGTTACCAGTAGCGGATTCGTTGGGTTCAGAATCCCGCGCGCCATCCCATTGACAATCACTGGAATGCTGATTTGCGCAATGAGCGCCCGGAATTGAAGTTCTGCTTGATTTTGCCAAATATCTCCACCAGCAATAATCACCGGGCGTTGCGCGGCACCGATCATTTCGATAGCGAGGTCAAGTTGGGTGAGGTCTGATTGCGGTTTCGTGATACTTGCCAGTGGTTCGGTGAGGACCGGTGCAGGCGTGAAAAGCGTGTCCATGGGTATGTCGAGAAAAGTTGGGCCCTGGTGTGGTGACATTGCAGTTGCGAAGGCAGCCTCGGTGAGGTTGCCAACCTGTTCACAATCATGTGCGGTGATCGCCGACTTGGTCACTGAGGCAAATAGCGGTGGCTGATCGAGTTCCTGCAAGGCACCAAGTCCCCAGCGAAAGTCAGGGGATCTTCCGCCGATTGCTACAAGCGGTGCCCCGTTAAAGAATGCGCTGGTGATCGGGGTGAGGAGGTTAGTGACCCCGGGCCCGGCGGTGGCTGCCACGAAACCCGGCGTGCGGGTGAGCCGGGCGGTTGCTTCAGCAGCAAAGCCCGCTGTTTGCTCACTTCGGGTGTCCACCAGGGCGGGCGCATGTGGCCGCTTTTCGCATGCGTCGTAAAGGGGAAAGATGTGGGCGCCAGAAAGAGTGAAAAGATGTTTTACACCGTATTTTTCGGCTGCCGCGATCACCTGGTGGCCGGCTGCGGGTAAATCCTCGGTACTCATGGGGCAAGGGTAGTGTGTGGGCGTGGGGCAAGTAGCTAAAATCTTGGGGGAGCGCACTGAGCTCCCACAAGAGGCAATCGTGGTTCTGGAGATTCTCACGTCGAATTGGTCATTGCTAGCCGACTTTGCGTTAAGCGACTTGGTTCTCTGGGCGCCCACGTGGAATGACGGCGGGATGACCGCAGTCGCCCAAATTCGCCCGACTACTGCGCCGACCACTTTGGGCGAGGATGTTGTTGGCACTTTTGCACCAAAAGGAAGATTCCATTATCTTGACCGAGCCGAAGCATTGGGTCAAGCAACCATTGTTCGTGAGATACACGAGCCTCTTTCACCCGTGGGAGTTGAGGCAATCCCAGTTAAGTGGAATGAACAAGTGATTGCAGTAATAGCCCGACACTGCAGTGGCGCACCTCGTGTTGCCGGAAGACTCGAACAAGTGTATTTAGAGAGCGCTGACTCAATATTTGCCATGATCTCTTGCGGTCAAGCATGGAGTTCTGACTCACTTAACGAATTAAATCGTTGGGAGTTGCCGCGGGCAGGAGACGGCGTAATCAGACTGGACAAAACTGGAACGGTTAACTTCGCAAGTCCGAATGCCGTGAGCTCGTTTCGGAAAATGGGTCTGGCAATTGACTTGATGGGGCAGGGGTTTTTTGAAATAGCAAAACGGATGAATGTGGCAGCGGCGGGGATGTCTCAACCTTTGATCAAGCTTTCACATGGTGGTGCAACCGGGATGGCAGACCTCGTGGGTGATGGCGCAACTCTGATGTTGGCGTCCCACTACTTAGCCCCATCACCCTCACCCGCGACGAAGGATTCCTGCACGATAATAGTCGTCAAAGATGTTACTGACCTGCGAGAGCACCAAAAGGAATTACTCTCAAAGGATGCGATCATCAAGGAGATCAATCACCGAGTTAAGAACAATCTGCAAATGGTAACTTCAGTTTTGCGCTTACAAGGTAGGCGGGCGGGTAATTCCGCGGTTACCGAAGCCTTGGGAGACGCGCAGGCTCGCATTGAGGTGATCGCGGCCATCCACGATTCACTTTCCCGCGAAGCGGCGACTAACGTGGATTTCGATGCTCTTGTTGGGTCATTGCTTGGGTTAATTCGTCACGATGGAGTGAAACTTGAGAGCGTTGTTCACGGGAGTTTTGGAACGCTCAATTCGCGGGTCGCGACGCCATTAGCTATGGCGGTGTCGGAATTGATCCATAATGTTGTTGAGCATTCAGGGGCCACGGAAATTTTGGTGAGCGCCGAGCGCGATAAAGGTCATCTACGTGCGATTGTCAGCGACAACGGAATCGGGACCGTGCAATCGGCAGTACCGCTAACGCAGCTCCCGAATTGCGGGTTGGGTTTAACCATTGTGTCGGATTTGATATTTGGCGAACTCGCAGGTCACGTAACGATCGAACCAGTGCAGGCCAACGAGACTGGAAATATCGGAACCCGAGTAATGATCAGCATTCCGGTTGCGCGAAGAGAGTCTGGAGGCTAAGCGGTTGTGCGAGCACGCAGACGTGCGTTACGTCGTTTAAGTGCGCGACGCTCGTCTTCACTGAGTCCGCCCCACACGCCGGAGTCTTGGCCCGTCTCAAGCGCCCACCGCAAGCAGTCGTCCACGACAGGACAACGACGACAGACGGCCTTAGCCTCTTCAATTTGGACCAATGCAGGTCCAGTATTGCCGATTGGGAAGAACAACTCAGGGTCTTCGTCACGGCAGGCTGCCTCGTGGCGCCAGTCCATGCGGGATCACTCCATCTTTACTGAGGTGCTGGGTTCGCCAGCACTTGTGAATGCTTTCACGCGCTGGCTTCCACTTGGGGTGAAGGTTCGCTTCACTGGCCCAGGGGGGAAGGCGGCCAGCCCGTCAAAACTAGGGCAGGCCTAGGTTCCCAGACCTTGGCCTCGGGTACAAGTGGAAACGACAGAAACTTTGTGGGAATTGCAAGTTTTTCGTGTTGAATGGGTCACATCTGGCCTAATTGTACTATTTGTCCGTTACGCCAATATTTTCACAGAGGGTCGATCACTTTAAGAGCATCTGCCTGGTGGGTGAATTGAACCTGGGAAACATGGCCAAGGGCCTCACCATCGATTTGAAAGGGAACTTCGGGGTCGGCGGCAATTGAGAAAGTGTTTTGGTCGTGCCAGCTCGTGTAAGCGTTTGCTGAGGCCTTGCGGCGTGATCGGGTGATGATCCGGCGTGCCGCCCGCGCGGTAGAGATGGGGTCCAGCTTGCACACGATAAAGACGTCAAGGCCGGTAGCAAAGCTGGCCGCGGGATTGGGGTCCAGCGCCCAGGAACCAAAGAACGTCCAGGGTGATGAGTTCTGAACAAGTACCACGCGCGCGTGGTCAACCGAGGCGTTTCCGGGTCGGGAAACCTCAATGGATGCCCTCCGGTTGCTCCGGCGAAGGTATTCACGCGCTGTGGTTCCTAGATAGCGAAGTGGTGACGCGCTTACGCCCGTTTTTCGGTCCTGATCCATCGCAGCGATGATCGTTGCATCAAGCCCAATGCCAGAATTGGCCACAAAGTACCGACTCAAAGTCTGCCCATTGTCACGAGTTGCAGCGGCAAGACCCAAGCTAATCGTACGAAAACGGTCCGCACGGCAACCCTCCATAATCGCCCCGGTCGCTTCAACGGGATCAACAGGCAAGCCCAATGCGCGAACAAAAACATTTCCGCTGCCTCCAGGAATTGGCGCGATTGCCGGTTTGGACTTTAGGGGGTTGGTCCACATGATTCCGTTAACCACTTCATTGACCACGCCGTCTCCACCAAGAGTTATTACTAAAGGAATCTCGGTTTCAACGGCGTATTCACCGATTGAGTGCGCATGCCCCTTATGCGTTGTCATGGTGACTTCAAGATCCAATTCATGTGAGAGTGCTCGCACGATTACGTCGATAACACGAGGAGATGTACTTGTGGCGTTTGGGTTGACCACCAGCAAAGCTCGCACCATCTCACTCTACGCTGGCTCAGTCCAAGTGCGCTTTGGCGTTACGCTTAGGAGGTGGCCGATGTGAGATCAACTGAGAACCGACTCCGATTCCTAGGTGCCATCAGCGCGATCGAAGGCCTTTTTTATCTGGCGTACGCATTTCTTGTCGTGATTGGCATCTCCCGGGATGGGCTCACGGGCCCGTCGCAGGTCGCTAACGCTTCTGGCGTGACCCTGGAAGTACTGATTTTCGCCATATTCGGAGCTGCGATGTTGGGTGTGTCGTTCGGATGGTTCGGTCGGCGTAGATGGGCGCGCGCACCCTTTGCTTTGGCTCAGGTACTGGCCCTGGTTGTCAGCGTCCCGCTGATCGGCGCAACTGAATTGCTGCAACAGATTATAGCAGTAGGCGTGACGATAGTGGCACTTGTTGGCACCTTCATGGCATTTACGCCACGCGTTACACAGCAGTTACATGGTGACGAAGTCGCTCGAGAATCGAATTGAGACGCCGAGAGACCGCCATTTGATTCATGCCAAGTTCCTGCGCAATTTCACCTTGCCTTTTTTGCTCGATGAACCGCATCCCAAGGATCTTTCGCTCAAGTGGAGCCAGTTGATCAATTGCGGGTCGAACCGAAGCCCATTCGTCAACGAACTCGTATTCGCTGTGCGTGGCGGGAATGTCTAGGTACGTTTCGGGGTCATCCAAAGAAAATAGGTGGGTGCTCTGGTTGGCTTGCATAGCATCGAAGAGCTCACTTCGATTGAGATCAGCATGAATCGCCAGCTGAACGAAAGTGGGCAGCTGGTTGTGCTGGGCAACAAAGGTATCCTGCGCGGTCCGGACCACTTTGATGTGCGATTGCACCGACCTGGGGATCCGAATCGTCGCGTTATCGCGCAAATAGTGTGAAATTTCACCCCGGATTCGTACACCCGCGAAGGTGGCGAAGGCGACCTGCCTGTCAAGATCAAATTTATCAATTGCAGCCAGTACTCCGATGGTTCCAAGCTGAACCAAATCTTCCACAACCTGCACGTCGTATAAACGAATAAAATGGTGGATCAAACCTTGATGCTCAGCGATAATTTCACTCTTAAGTTCATCGGTTCGGGCCGCTGTCACATCGGGTGATCTCAACTCGCGAATCAGCTCATTAACTGCCCCCGCGGTGAGCATGGCTAGATTGCGCTTTCGACACTGAGGTCAACGTGTACCTCGCCATTCTCTAAAAAAATCTCTAGTTTGCTGGTAATCGAAGAGATGATCACCCATGCATATCCAAGTGTTGCGGGCAAATCAGGAAGGTGAGAAAGTGAGCAGCGCGTCCTTGCGCGCAGGTGGAGCACGCCCGGTTCTGTTTCCCATTCGAAATTAAGTGAGGCGCCGGGTTCAGCAAATTTCATCAAAATATTTGCAGCTTCGTCACTAGCCAGTTGCCCTTCATCGAGGGCGTCAAGGAGCAGATCGGCTTTGGCCCCCACGACCATGGCAATTTGCCGAATTACTCTGAGGTATTCCGGCGCATTGGGCACGCATACCGATACCTCGGTCACGGTGGTGGCTCTTTCCTTGCCAACTCATTGAGTGCGTCACCGAAAACGCGGTAAGGAATCCATTCGGTGAGCGCTTGCGCCCCTAAATGGCCGTAGACATCGCGAGCGCTCTCATTCCAATCAAGCACCCACCATTCAAAACGCGGGTAACCATTATCCACGCAAATTTGCGCCAAGTGGGATAGCAGGTATGCCCCTATTCCCTGCCCTCGGAAGGCGGGTCGGATGTAGAGGTCCTCCAGGTAGAGGCCGTGCTTTCCGAGCCAGGTGGAAAAATTCTTGAAATAGAGGGCGAATCCAGCAGTTACGCCATCAACCTCCGCGATCACCGCGAATACTGACGGGCTCTCGCCAAACAGTGCAGCTTGGAAATCAGCGACAGTCGCGATGGCCTCCCCTCGAGCGCGTTCAAACTCCGCGAGTTCACCAACCATGTCAAGGATTTCCGGTACATCTGGATCACTCGCCGGCCGAATCGAAATTTGGGGCATCATGCCTTTCCTGTTGATCGAGGAAGTGCGGCTTTGGGCACCACTACTGGGGTTGGCTAGGGATAATTACACTCAATCTAAACCGAAAGTGTGAAGTTGGCATGGAAACCGCATGGAAACTTCTATTGAGCGAGCTGCTCATGACTACGTGAGACCGTTGAATCTGTACCCACAGGCAAGTTGCCCGTAGATTTCTAAATGGAAACCCACGGGCAACTTATTGCAATGTTAGTTTTTACTAGGCCTTCTTGGTCTCCCAGAAGATTTCAGAAATTTCATCGATCTTGCCCAGGAGCTGATCTGCTACTGCAACGTCTACGGTTCCCTTGGTTCCGCCTGCACCGGCAAGCTTGGTTGCCTGGTTAAACAGTTCGTTGAGGTTGGGGTACTTCTCAAAGTGCGGTGGCTTGAAGTAATCGGTCCACAGAACCCATAGGTGTTCCTTGACCATGTGAGAGCGCTGCTCTTTCACGAGGAGGGCACGCGCTTTGAAGTCCATATCGTCCGTTGCGTTGTGCTTCTCCATACATGCCTTGACCGACTCGGCCTCTAAGCGAGCCTGTGCGGGGTCATAAACACCGCAGGGAAGATCACAGTGAGCGTATGCGGATATTTGTGGAATGAATTTTTCAACTATCAGGGCTCCGAAATGCTTATGCACTTTTGCTCCTATCGTGTGGGTGAAGTGGGATCGGTTCTTATTGGACACCCCAACTCTAGCCCCGATAATTTTTCGCGCAAGACGCAGCAGGCTAATCTATGAACATGGGATTTATGGCACGCTGGGTACCAATTTTTCGGGTGAAGGTAATCGGTTCGTCAATGCTACCCACACTGGAAAATGGCGAAATTCATCTTGCGGTGAGGGGCCATATTTTTGCCCGACGCGGCGCTATCGCCGTTTTTGCCCACCCTCAGCGGCCGGCCCTAACGCAAATCAAGCGACTTGTGCGCAAGTCGAATGGCATGTGGTGGGTGGAAGGGGATAACGCACAAGCAAGTACGGACTCTCGAGAGTTCGGCGGGATTGATCCGGCCTTAATCCAAGGAATCCTGTTGAGAAAGTAGTTGAGGTTAGTCTTCGTCGTGGTCATCGAGACGGGCGAGCCAAGTCGCCACTCGATCAATCGCATTCTCGAATTCAGGATTGAGATTCACAAATTCTGCGAAACGCTCGGCAAGCCACTCAAAAGATACTTCTTCTTCTCCTCGCCGACGAGCGAGCTCCTCAGCGCCACGATCTGTGTCATACATGTGCAATTACCAATCGACTAATTGAATGCTGATTTGATGAGGGATTCCTGGTCTTCTAGGTGCCGTTGATGGGTGCCCACTGCAGGAGTTGAAGACGCTGGACGCGAAACAGAGGAGATGCTTCGATCAATAAGGCCCGGAATGTTCATTGCGACGAAACTCCAGGCACCCTGATTTGCCGGCTCTTCCTGAACCCATCGCAAGTCGGCATCGGGGTATTGCCTCGCCATTGCGGGCAAGCTGACTCCGGGGAGAGGATAGATTCGTTCAAGTCGCACGATTGCCGTATCGGTGATGTTGTGTGTGTTGCGGTACGAGAGTAAATCGAAGTACACCTTGCCTGAACAGATAAGTACCTTCTTGACGCCGGCTCCCGAGAATTCCGTATCCGGGAGGAAAGGACGGAAAACTCCGGTTGTGAAATCCTCGACGCGGGAGACCGACGCCTTTGACCTCAGCAGTGATTTCGGCGTGAATACGATGAGTGGGCGTGAGAGCCTGCCCATTACTTGCCAGCGTAGAAGGTGAAAGTAGGAAGCAGGCGTGCTGGGAACCGCAATGGACATGTTGTCTTGTGCACAGAGCTGAAGGAAGCGCTCAATGCGACCACTGCTGTGATCTGGTCCTTGGCCTTCTTGTCCGTGGGGCAGCAGCAAAGTAACAGATGATCGTTGCCCCCATTTTTGTTCACCGGAAGAAATGAACTCATCAATAATTGATTGGGCACCGTTCACAAAATCTCCGAACTGGGCTTCCCACATGACGAGTGCATCGGGGCGGGCGACGGAGTAACCGTACTCAAAGCCCAGTGCAGCGAATTCACTTAACGAAGAGTCATACACATAAAGTTTTCCACCGTCGCGGTAGCATTTTTTTAGCGGCTTGTATTGCCAACCGGTCTCTTTATCGACAATCACCATGTGGCGGTGACCAAATGTTCCGCGGCGAGAATCCTGTCCAGCGAGGCGAACTGTCCGACCTTCCATGAGTAATGAGCCAACAGCCAGCGCTTCTCCCATGCCCCAGTCAATCGTGTTGTCAGCAACCATTTGGGCGCGACGTTGTAGTTGAGGGGCAAGTCGGGGATGGACATTGAAACCTTCAGGCATGGTTAATTGGGATTCGATGACCGTGTCAATTTGGGCCTGTGTGATTGACGTATCGACCTCTTGTGATGGTGTTTGAGGAACCAGGTTAAGCTGCCCGGTTTCAATAATCGCCTTTGCGCGCTCACTAAATTCAGTCTCAGGCTCATCTATGCGTGTCTCCTGGAACACCATTTCGAGTTGTTCCTGGAAGTGCATGAGGACTTCTTGGGCCTCTTCGAGAGTGATATCCCCGCGCCCAATTAGTGAGTCTGTGTAGTGCTTGCGAACTGATCGCTTGTTGTCAATGATCGCGTACATTAATGGCTGAGTTAATGAAGGGTCGTCCGCTTCATTGTGGCCACGTCTACGGTAGGTGACCAGGTCAATTACAACGTCTTTGCCGAAGGCTTGGCGAAACTCAAACGCCAATTTGGACACGAAAATGACAGCCTCGGGGTCGTCACCGTTGACATGCAAAATTGGAGCCTGAATCATGCGGGCAACGTCGGTGGAGTAAATCGAAGACCTGCTGTACTTAGGGGAGGTAGTGAAGCCGACCTGGTTGTTGACAACGATATGTACTGTCCCACCGGTTCGATATCCCTGCAGTTGCGAAAGTTGCAGTGTTTCTGCGACGACACCTTGGCCCGCAAAAGCTGCGTCGCCGTGAATGAGTACGGGCAAAATATCGTGTCTGCGATCCGCCGGCAACAGATCTTGTTTTGCGCGAACGATTCCTTCGAGTACCGGATCAACAGCCTCAAGGTGGGACGGGTTAGCGGCAAGATACACAGAGGTGTAGCCACCTTCAGCCGACACATATGAACCGGTCGTCCCTAGGTGGTATTTGACGTCGCCGGACCCTTGCACCGAATTCTCGGCATACTCGCCTTCGAATTCCCGGAAAATTTGCCCGAAAGACTTCCCCGCAATATTTGCCAAAACGTTGAGGCGCCCACGGTGGGGCATGCCGATTGCCACTTCCAAGATTTCATTATTGGCGGACTCGGTCAGGATCTCGTCCAGCATGGGAATCAGTGATTCGGAGCCCTCGAGCGAGAATCGCTTTTGGCCAACATATTTCGTTTGCAGGAATGATTCGAGTGCTTCAGCCTCATTGAGCTTGCGCAGAATTCGAAGCTGGTCGGCAGGATCGGGTTTTACATGTGGTAATTCAACACGCTCTTGGATCCACTTACGTTCTTCTGGTTCTTGAATGTGCATGTATTCAATACCAAAGGTCCTGGTGTAGGAATCGCGGAGCACTCCTAGGATCTCGCGTAATTTCATGAGTGGCTTGTCGCCAAAACCACCAGTTGCGAATTCTCGATCCAGATCCCAGAGAGTTAATCCATATGAGAGAACGTCAAGATCGGGGTGTGTCCTTTGCTCATACTTGAGTGGATCCGTGTCAGCCATGAGGTGGCCACGAACTCGATATGCGTGAATTACCTCTTGAACTCGAACATTTTTGTCAAGGTCTGTTTCGTGATTCGCCGAAATGTCAAGAGCCCATCGAATGGGGTCATAGGGGATGCGAAGGCTCCTGAAAATATCGACGTAGAAGTCATCTTCACCGAGAATCAAAGAGTGCATTCTGCGAAGGAACTCACCGGACTGCGCGCCTTGAATAATTCTGTGGTCGTACGTCGAAGTAAGGGTCAAAATTTTTGAAACGGCGTTGCGAACGATTGATTCCTCAGAGGCGCCTTGCCACTGTGCCGGGTACTCCATGGAGCCCACACCAATGATCGCTCCTTGTCCTTTGACCAATCGCGGAACCGAATGATTTGTGCCGATAGTGCCCGGATTGGTCAAGCTAACCGTTGTCCCAGCAAAATCGTCGACCGTCAGTTTATTAGAGCGGGTGCGGCGAACCATGTCCTCGTAGCTGGCCCAAAATGTCGCAAAGTTCATGTTTTGCGCGGCTTTGATGTTGGGCACCAGTAGTTGGCGGGTGCCATCTGGTTTGACTAAGTCAATTGCCAGACCGATATTGATATCTGCGTTGAGTTTTACTCCAGGCTTGCCATCGACTTCTTCGTATGCGTAGTTCATTTCGGGTTGAGTTTTTAGGGCCTGCACCAGCGCAAACGCAAGAATGTGCGTGAAGGAAATTTTCCCACCACGGCCACGAGCAAGGTGATTGTTAATCACAATGCGGTTGTCAAAAAGGAGTTTGACGGGAAGGGAGCGAACACTTGTTGCCGTGGGAACGCTGAGGCTTTCTTCCATGTTGGTGACTACTCGAGCGGCCGCGCCTTTGAGCCGCTCTATGTGATTGGTCGACGCAGATGATGCGGCCGGCTGGACGGTTGTAACGGGCGCTGGGGCCGGAGTTGGGGTCGGCGCTGGGGTCGGAGTTGGGGTCGGAGTTGGGATCTGAGTTGGTATCGCTGCCGGAAGTGGCGTACCGGGTGCGTCAACGGGTTGGAGGTCTCGGGGGGTAAACCCGGCAAAGAAGTCCCACCAGGCTGGGTCGACCGAGTTCCGGTCTTGCAGAAACTGTTGGTAAAGCTCATCAACGAGCCAATCATTTGGTCCAAATTGGTCGGGAGGCTCAGCAGCCACGGGTATTCCTCTCACAGACGACCTAATTGCGACACAAGCCTAGGGTGCATTGTTTGTCTGCGCTTGTGAGGGTGCGAAAGTCACCACACTAAGGAAGGCTTGGGTCCATGGATAAGGGTGTAGTGCTCATTACTGGAGGCGCCTCGGGAATTGGCTTCGCAGTTGCCGCTCAACTTGGTAGGGCCGGGTACACGGTTGCAGTTCTGGGTCGAAACACGCAAAGTGGCCGGCAAGCGGCGACCGCACTGTGCGATTTAGGAATTGACGCGGTGGGCGATGGAGCTGATTTTTCGAACTACGCAGAAGTGGCGAGTCTTCGTGAACGACTCGGCCCCCTGTCAGAACCCGAAATTTTGGTGTGCTCGGCAGGAGTTATGAGCGAGAAAATGTCTAAGACCCTAAGAACTGCGCCAGATGAGTGGGATCGGGTGCTCGGGGTTAACGTGATGGGAGTGGTGAATGCCTTGGCCCACTTCGCGCCCCCCATGGTGGCGGCGCGTTCTGGCAAAGTCATTGCCCTGTCAGCCTGCCTGGGTCGATTTAGTGGCCCCGGGACAAGCGGAGGACTCGCGCCCTATCGGGTGAGCAAAGCAGCTGTCAACGCGTTGATTCGTAATTTTGCGGCAGAGACCGGGTGGGGGACCCGGGGTGTGCTCGTTGATGCCGTATGTCCGAATCATTGCCGAACACCTATGGGGGGACCTGATGCCCCGAGATCAGCAGATGAGGGAGCAGAAACGGTTGCCTGGCTCGCTCAAACTAACCTCGAGGTTCGCCGGAATTTCATCGGAAATGTCGATTTTCCCCTCACAGGGTTGTTATGGGAGGATCAAAGAATTATTTCTTGGTAGGTGGTCACGGTCCACTAAAATCCTTGTGCGTATCCTTATGAAGACGCTGTCACATGGGTGGAGTGCGAAGTAAGCGCCAGAAATAGGGGAATGTGGGATGCGTGGCTCGTTACGAGTACTAGTAAGTGCTGGACTGGCGGCATCATTGGGCGCCGTTTTATTGCCCGCACAAGCCAACGCGATCGAGGGCGCGCCCGCCGCCCCGGCCATTATTTCGGTAAGTCCAGGGGCGACCGCCCAGACACTTGATGTCGTGTACTCGGCTCAGGTTCCTGAGCCGGCTCAGAGGGCTATTGGACCAATCTCCTATCAAATTTCTTTTGACTCCGTTAATTGGTATGCATGCCAGGAACTTGGCGTTCCAGAAAATGCAGTGGCCGGCAGCCCGATTGAAGGCATTTGCCCACTTTCAGATTTAAACCCACTGCGTACCTATGGCGTCTACATGCGTGCCGCCCAAGGTGTCTTCGCGAGCGAGGTAGTTGGGCCGGTTGTTGCGACGACACAACCACCGGCTGGAACGCAAGCGGCCAAGCCCGAGAAACTGCCCAAGAAGCGCGTCTGGGTAAGGGCAAAGTTCATCGCAGCAAGTAACTCACTCGGCGTTGATGGATCTAAAGTGAAGGTCGGTGTGGGCGCTCTGCCCAAAATTGTATTCAGCAAGCCCATCCCGGATAAAGTAGTTGTCGAAGAAAACTTGATTGTGTCCGCCGAGTTACCCAGCGGCAAGTTGGTCCCCGTGAGAGGCGCTTGGGGTTGGTTGGATGAAACTTCGGCGGTCTTTCGGCCTAAAACATATTGGCCGGGCAAATCAACTATTCGCGTCGTATCGCTGCTCGGACGCACGGTGCTGGGACGCAGCGGATCTAAGTCATTAATTGGATCGGCGAAATTAGACGCCACCTATACCTTCAAGACGGCTCGCAAGTTGATCGCGAGAGTGGATGGCAAGACAAAAAAGATGAAAGTCTATGTTGACGGAGCCAAAGTCAAAACTTTTAAAGTATCCCTAGGAAAAAACGAATGGGAAACTAGGAACGGTACCAAGGTAATCAGTANNGGCTAAAGAGGCAACGAAAATATACCGCAGTGAGTCTCTAGGGCTCACTGATCCAGATGATCAATATGAGCTTGAAGCTCCGTGGAACACGAGATTGACGCCCACGGGTGAGTTCTTACACGCTGCGCCTTGGGCGTACGGGCGTCTGGGAATTTACAACGGGTCCCACGGGTGCACAAACATGTACGTGGACGACGCTAAGTGGATTTTCAATGAAACGATCCCCGGGGATGTCGTTTTCTATACAAATACCGGCGGAAACGTCAATGAGCCGTGGAATGGCCCTGGTGGATTGTGGAACATTCCGTGGAGCAAGTGGCTGAAAAAGTCAGCCTTGTCCGCTGGCGATAAAAAAGTCGACACAGATACAAATGCGGGCACAGGGTCACTCGCTGATGCGAAACCGGCCAGCGCCTGATGGGTGAGGGCACAACTTTCGAGTCAGTGTGGGCTGTCCCTGACACGTGGCAGCAAGGGAGAGGCGCTTGGGGCGGACTACCGATCCGTCGCATGGTGGAGGAAGTTGTTCAAAACGAAGAATTGGCACGTGAAGTGCGGTCAATAACTGCACAGATTCCTGAACCCGTGCTAGTGGGGAACCACCAAGTCGTATCTAAGCTAATTCGAAAAGGGTCTGCGATGTCCATGTGGCAGGTAGATATTTTGCGTGACCAAGACAACGTAACAGTCGCGCGGGGGCAAGTAGTTACCGGCGCAGACAAGAATTTGGAGCTCGACCCACCAGGGGAAGAGTGGGGGAGCGCTCCGTTTCCACAAGTTCCGCCAGCTAAGCAGGTCGAATTGGCTCCGATAGGACCACCGTTTGGGCCTGTCTTTAGTAAACATCTGGAGTATCGGCCGATTACACCTTTGCCCACGTTGGGCACCGAGTCAGTTGTGCATGGCTGGATTAATCTTCCACAAAGAACAGAACTGGGAGTGCACTGGAACGCAGCGCAGCTCCTGTCCATGGTCGATGCGTGGTGGCCATCGCCATATACATTAATGAAAACGATGCGTCCGGTAGCGACGGTGTCGTTTAGTGCCAATCTTCTCATTGATCCAATGGATATTGCATCCATTGATGGTGAGCGCTCACCACTACTACACGACGCGTCGGTGAGTTCCATACATGGCGGATTTATGAGTGAGCTTCGTAGGTTGTGGACACCCGATGGCCGACTCGTTGTTGAGAACTTGCAGTCGATCATGGTGATTAAATAGAATCTACTGTGATGCGAAAGTCAGCGTTTTACTGTTGGTAAAAATCCGTTCAATGTATTCTTGTGTTTCAGGAAATGGTGGAATTCCGCCGTACTCCAAGACGGATCCGACACCCGCGTTGTAAGCGGCAAAAGTATGTTTGATCCGCGGACCGTCAAGGCCTTTTACCAGTTTGCGATTAATGCAATTCAAGCGTGCTGCTGAATGGATCGCATCTACCGGGTTCCACACATCTGCGAGCCCGTCCCCGTCTGCATCAATGCCATAGTGCTTCCAGGTGTATGGCATGAACTGGGCGATTCCTTGAGCGCCGGCCGGACTTTCCGCCATCGGATTAAAGCTACTTTCCGCGTGCATTTGAGCCGCGAATAGTTCCTTGGAAATTGCCGGGCAACGAGTGGTTGCGTCTTTAATCAAATCTGCATACTGGGCTGGAATAGTTATGGGAGCGCCTAAGACATTTTCCTTAATGGAATTTGGAATCAGGTTGTTAAATAAAAAAAAACCGAGACCGACCACTCCCACGACTGCGGCTACGACGGCCGCTGACCGGAGTCGATGCGGCGACCTGTTTCTCGACATTAACCCACCATAACCCGGAGCCTGTGCACGGTAGGGTTATTGGGTGTCCAATGATCAAGAGCGGGTTCCGGCAGATCTGGATTCGGCGGCCCTGGCGAGCCTTTTTGACCGAGAACTGCAGAAGGCATTTGATTCCCTCGGCTGTTTCAACCTAGCGATTTTTGGAAAGACAGGGAGCGGAAAATCAACGTTGCTTAACGCCATTTTTTCACAGGCAATTGCAACAACTGGAATTGGCGAACCGGTAACGAAGGGACTGAACTACTACCGGCACCCAAACGGGTATCTGGGAGTCTACGACTCTGAGGGTTTTGAAACAGGGACTTCAGGCGACGCCATACTCGCGGGTCTCGACCGGATAATTACCGAATCGCATTCCGGCTTAGTGGATCAACGGATCCATTCGGCGTGGTATCTCATTCGCTGGTCTGATCGAAGACTGGAAAAAGCCCAGCAGGCCTTTATCTCCACCATTAGCGCATTGGGCCTGCCAGTCATGATCGTTTTGTCCCAGGTGCCAGTTGTTCAGCGCAATGGCGAGTTGGAGGTGCACCCTGATGCAATCGCATTCGCGGGGTATATCGAGTCTCTACAGCTACCCACCTTTGGCGATGGCAAAGTTTTCCTGACTAATGCGCTGTCGGATTCATTTAGCGACACGGTCGTCTACGGGCTTCAGGAGTTGCTCGACGCAACTTATGAAGTAGTGCCGGGAGCCGCACGAAATGCCTTAACCGCCGCACAAGGTGTTGATAGCCGGCGAAAAAAAGACGCGGCCATCGCGGTCATTAAGCAAGCGACCGTGGTGGCTAGTGGAATTGGCGCAGTACCGATCCCCGTAGCGGACGCAGCATTATTGGTACCCAATCAAGTGGCAATGATGGCTCGGATTACGGCGATTTATGGTCTTCCGCGTTCAAAGGTTCGCGCACTGTCCATTGCTAGTAGCGCGATTCTTACGGGTGGTGCGACCTACGCGGGGCGTTATGTCGTAACCCAGTTACTGCGCCTGGTGCCGGGAGGGTTCATCGCTGGATCGGTGATTTCCAGCGCCGTCGCGGCCACTTTGACCCAGGCGATTGGATCGGCCTGGGTCAAAGTGTGTGAACATTCCGTCACATTGTCAGCAGCTGATCAGGAATCCTTTTTTAGGGGCACGGAGGTTACCAAAGCATTTCACAAGTACTTACGATCCGAGAATTAGTGATTTTCTCAACCCGGTAGTGCGTGAATTCCGAGATGTTAAGGTTAGTTCCATGAAGAAGTTCTTGGGGTCCTTGCTCATTATCGCCGCGGGTCTTAGCGGTTTTCTTTGGTGGAAACGGAATCAAGTAATTGAGGCGAACGAGGTGGCGGCGGACCCGTGGCCTGCGGCAGTGGTTCCTCCAGATGTGACACAGGCGCAAGCACCAACGGATCCGGGGGTGCCAGAGGTCGAGCCGGGAGTGAAAAAGGCGGTGGCGAAGAAAGCACCTGTGAAAAAATCTGCGGCAAAAAAGGCTACTTCGAAGCCCCCAAGCCGTAGTGAGTCAAAGCCTGAGTAGTTGAGGGGTTTTCGCCGTTGGCGAATCATCCGGATTGGTATGGGTCGTTGCCGCGCTGTGCGTGGTTTACTTGAGGTCCGATAGGAGGGGATGCAATGCGCGATCCAGCCGAACTGATCGTATTTGATCAGGATGCCCTATTTCGTGTTCCCCCTATTTTGATCCACGCTTTTAATGGTTTTGTTGATGCGGGCGGAGGGGTGCGGCAATTAGCCGAACATATTTTGGACAGTTGCAGCCATACTTTGATTGCGAGTTTTGATGTTGATGAACTCATTGACTACAGAGCGCGTCGTCCGCGAATGCAATTTGTCGTGGACCATTTTTCTTCAGTTGATTTTCCTAAGATAGCCCTACATGACGTCGAGGATGCCAACGGAAAACACTTTCTTTTACT
>DEZY01000062.1:13294-14599 GCA_002365735.1 Actinobacteria bacterium UBA3120 | reverse complement strand
ATACCGTGGCCGCTTCCGCATACGCGACCGCTTGGACTCACGGTTCATGGGAATAAGCCGGAACTCTTATTTGGAGCAGGTTCAGTAATAGGAGAGATCGAAGTACCGGGCCATGTAGGTGCGCTTCTCGAATTACATTTAGGGCAACATGGGCTGAATTCGATGGGAATTACCGCGCAAGTACCGCACTACTTGGTGCAATTTGATTACCCGCAGGGCGCCCTGGCTTTGCTGGATGGATTGATGGCTGGCCCCGACATTGTGATTCCGCGTGGGGACCTTTCTGATTCGGCGGCGCAGTCCCTTGCGAATATCACCGAACAACTGTCAGGTAATGAGGAATTTGCGGCGGTGGTTCAAGCGCTTGAGGTCCAATACGATCAAATCGCCGAGGCTTTGAGTGCGGGTGCCGGAGGGGTGGCTGATGCAGATATTCCCAGTGGTGACCAGATCGCGGCCCAAGTCGAAGCGTTCTTGGCTGAAGTTGATTCGGCAAAAGACTCCGACAAAGACAAAGATCTAGACCTCTAGCACCTTTTTGTGCTGGGCGGTACGCCCGTAAGCAGGAATTGATCGACCACCCGATCAACGCACTCGTTTCCACCCAGGTAGGCAGTGTGACCATCACCTACATAGGTAAGCAGGGAGCTGGTAGGCAGTTGCTTATTGAGCGATCGTGCCCACGAGATGGGTGTCGCGGGGTCGAAAGTGGTGCCGACAATAAGAATCGGTGCAGTTGTGCTGGTGTTGGCCGGGGCCGGCGTGATCAGGGAGTGATCAAACCACGTACTGCAGGGGGCATTGCCCCAACTCATCGCCATAGCT
This sequence comes from Actinobacteria bacterium UBA3120, assembly GCA_002365735.1. GTDB lineage: Bacteria > Actinomycetota > Actinomycetes > S36-B12 > S36-B12 > UBA4592. Next base: position 13,774 of record DEZY01000062.1, on the reverse strand, counting down.
AATTCAGGGACCGAAGCCCTTTTCGCAAACCGATCTGCGCTTCGTGCGAGGCCTTTACGTGCGGGTGTTTGCGGGAAGTCCCAACAGTTAATAGAGATAAAGGCCGAGATCGAATTACTGGAAAAGGTGGTCGGTCCGGTTTGGTCATTTGCGTAGTACGACAACTCTTGTAATTCGGTTCCGTCACCTTTTTTAGCGGCAGCGAGGGCATCGTGCAGCGGTGGCCAAAATGAGGTGTTGTACATGGACAAAAAGATTGCCGTGGATGCCTCGCTTTGTGCCAGTTTCTGCAGGCCGTCCGTTTTCATTGGGACCGAATCCAGTGAAGCTAATAGCGTGTTTATAAAGGCAATGGAGCCAGGATATTTGCGATCGAATCTTTTGATTGCCCTTTGAAAACCTGCTGATTGCCCTTGTGACAACTCCATTGCATTAAGCGAAGGATCAACTGCACCGTCAAGCACCATCCGGCCGACATTT
>DEZY01000062.1:9498-13059 GCA_002365735.1 Actinobacteria bacterium UBA3120 | reverse complement strand
GCTCCTCGAATAATGTCCATATCTCGCACCGTATTTTCAGTGCCGATGTAGGGAGCAATCGTGGGTGAGAAACGTTGACAGGCGGGCGAAATCTTGGCGGCGGCTGTCATATATCGCACCTGTTCGGCCATCGTGTCGGGTGTCAAATCAGTTCTGAGCCATGTGTTTGCGCTCCGGCCGGTGAAGCACCGTACTGGTGCGGAATCTCCCGTTCCCCGTGGGTCAAACCCGACGGGTGTGAACGCCGCAGTCACGGCTGGATCTAGTGAGCTCGCAATATTCTGAGCGAATTGCGTCCCTTCAGAGCCGGGGCCGCCGGGATTCAATACTAACTGCGGCAAGTCGGGTGAACCGATGCGTCGAACCGACAAAGCAATGGTGTCACCTTCTGGCTTCGCGTAGTCCAAAGGAACTGTTACTCGGGTGCAGGTTGCTCTGCCGCAGTCCTCCCACAGCAAAGATTGGGTATAAAAGATGGCGAGGGGATCGGTTTCTTGAGCTAGAGCGGGTGGGGCGGTGAGAGGGGTGACCAATAGGGCGCTAGCCAGAAGCACTCCCAGATGGCGCCCCCTAAATCGATCGTGGCTCACAGTCACTCCCTATCAATCATTGTGCAGCTCCCTACCTGACTCTGGCCAATTATCCATCACATGGCAGGCTAGGCGCTCACCCACCGGGAAAGGCCCACCATGAGTGGCAATGCCACATTCACGTACTCAGACACGGCGATTCTCTCCGTAACGGCAGCCGTTGCGCCAATCGTCGTGACCAGCGACGAAATTGACGCTCAATTATTGAATACCTATGACCGAGTCGGGCTGCTTCCGGGCATACTCGAATCCCTTGCCGGAGTAAAAGAGCGACGGTGGTGGGCGCCCGACGTTTCTTTTGCAGATGCCGCCGCAATGGCCGGAGCCAAAGCACTCGCCGAGGCAGGGGTCAATCCAGAGGCGGTGGGTTTGCTCATTGACACGTCCGTGTGTCGAGAACGACTCGAACCGTCAGCTTCCGTTGATGTTCACGAACAGCTCGGATTATCTTCTTCTTGTGTGAACTTTGACCTGAGCAACGCGTGTTTGGGGTTCATCAATGGCATGCAAGTTGCATCCATGATGATCGACTCTGGACAGATAGAATTCGCGTTGATCGTAGATGGTGAAGGAAGCCGCAGACCTCAAGAGGCAACAATTGCGCGCCTCCAACGTAATGACTCCACCAAGGAGGATGTTCTCGAACAATTTGCCACCATGACCCTTGGATCCGGTGGGGCTGCAATGGTTCTAGGTAAAGCATCGATTCACGGTGGTCACCGGTTCAGAGGTGGGGTTAGCCGTGCGGCAACCCAACACAAGCAACTGTGCACGGGCGATCTTGACTTCATGCGCACTGATAGCCGAGGGCTTCTTGAAGCAGGGGTTGCTCTGGCAAGAGATACTTGGGATGATGCGCAAGCCCAATTCAGTTGGTCTGATCTAGATACCTACATTTTGCACCAGGTTTCTAAGGTTCACAATGCAGCACTTATTGCGGCATTGGGAATCGATCCGGCGAAAGTGCCGACCACATTTCCGTTACACGGGAATATCGGCCCGGCTTCGGTACCGTTTACTTTGGCGCAGTCAGTAGACGACCTGCGCAGTGGAGATCGGATCGCTTGTATGGGAATTGGATCAGGGCTTAACGCGGCCGTTATTGAGATCGATTGGTAGCGGTGAGTCGGCCGGCTCAACTCCCTCCCGACAATCTGCACCACTTGGATCCCAAGTGGTCGAAGATCGTTGACTTTACTGACCGCGATGGCATCTCACGTGGTGTTCATGTCCTTGATACCGGCACGGATCCCGTTGCTGAACTCACGCTGGTGTGTGTTCACGGGAATCCCACCTGGTCGTACCTGTGGCGTAATTTCCTGCGCCAGGCCCCGATCAATATTCGAGTGATTGCAATAGATCAACTCGGAATGGGTTACTCGGAAAGACTGGGTTCAGATCGAGTTCTTGAGCAAAGGGTTGACGACCTCACACGTGTAGTAGCAGCGCTTGAGATCACTACGCCAATCGTTTCTTTGGCTCATGACTGGGGTGGTCCAATCTCATTGGGTTGGGTCGAAAACGAGATCAGATCCGGGGGGCACCGCATTGCGGGAGTGGTCTTGCTCAATACCGCAGTGCATCAACCCAAAGAGTTCAATAAACCGGCCATCATTCGACTCGCGCGCGCACGGGGCCTACTGGCGCCGATTACCGAATATTCCCAGGGATTCGTACTCGCGACCAGAATTCTTAGTGGTAAGAAAATGTCCCGGGAAGTTGCAGCAGGGTTCCGGGCTCCGTACCGAAAGCGTGTATCCCGTAAGGCGATTCACGGATTTGTCGCGGATATTCCTTTTGAAGAAGATCACGTCAGTAGGGCGCCGCTGGATCACATCGCCGAAGGTTTGAGCCTGCTTTGCAACACTCCCGTCCTGATGTGCTGGGGCCCTAATGACCCGGTTTTTTCGGATCTCTATTTGCGAGACCTCAAGGGCCGACTGCCCCATGCGGTAGTGCACAGATACGGGGGTGCATCTCATTTAGTGAGTGAAGATGCACCAACCCTGGTGGGCGATGTATTCAACTGGATCGGTTCGCCTTCGGGAACGCAATCGGAATTCTCGTCGGAAAGTGATGGCGATTTGGTCGACTTGGGTGCTGCAATGCGCGAGCAGGCAACCGTTCGACCGACTGCCATTGGATTAACTGCCATGAGTGAAGCCCGCAATCAGAGCTGGCATGAATTAGAAACGCTGACGAATTCTTATTCGGACTACCTTTCACAGCGGGGGGTCACGGCAGGGGATCGAGTTGCCTTTCTCGTTCCGCCGGGCCCACTATTGATCCCCTTGATTTATGCCACCTGGAATCTTGGTGCTGCGGTGGTGCTTGCAGATTCAGGTCTTGGCCTGCGCGGAATTTTTCGGGCATTGCGTGGTGCGCACGCGGATCATGTTGTCGGGATACCACGCGCGCGTCCTTTGATGCGGTGCCTGCAGATCCCAGGGGCACGAATCAGCACAAAAGAAATAGAAAAAGCCCAAAAACTTCCCACTGCTGTGCGAGAAGGGGATCAGAAGGGCACAACGCAATTTCCTGCAACGGATCTGGGCGCAGTTGTCTTCACATCGGGATCAACCGGTCCCGCAAAGGGTGTTCAATATTCGCGTGGCCACATTGCGCGAACGGTGACAGCTTTGCAATCGCAGTACGCAATTACAGGCCAAGATGTGATTATTGCCGCATTTTCTCCATGGGCAGTTTTTGGACCGGCTCTGGGAATCGCTTCTGTCCTGCCCCGCATGAACCCAGGCACGCCAAGTTCATTGACATACGCAGCACTGAAGGAAAGCGTGGTGAGTGGTGGGGGCACACTATTGTGGGCCTCGCCTGCTGCATTAATCAACGTATTGGACACGGCGCCCACGCGCAATGACGCTGATTGGAGCAGTATTCGACTTATCTTGAGCGCGGGTGCTCCAGTTCCCAAATCGTTATTGCAACGATTGGCGGTGCTCATTCCCAACGC
>DEZY01000062.1:1787-9340 GCA_002365735.1 Actinobacteria bacterium UBA3120 | reverse complement strand
AGCCTCAATCCGTACCCCCTATGGCATGACTGAGGCATTGCCCTTAAGCGAAACCGATCTCGAAGGGATCCTGAAGTCGCAGAGCGACCAAGGGGTGCTCGTGGGCAAAGGGATCCCCGGCGTCGACATCTGCATTGCGCCTTGGAATGAGCCCGATCAACTCACCACTGACCCTGAAGTCATGGGCGAAATCATAGTGCGAGCTCCACATATGAAAAATAGTTATGACAACCTGGAATTCACCGAACGAAGTAGCTCCCGCTTTGTGGGTTGGCACTGCACGGGAGATGTGGGCCACCTGGATGCGGAAGGTTCCCTGTGGATTGAGGGTCGTAAGTCGCATGTAATTTCGACGTCGCAGGGCGTGATTACCCCAGTCCCGGTCGAGCAAAGAATTGAATCTTTGCCTTTCGTGCGCCAAGCAGCGTGCGTAGGAATCGGACCACTGGGCGGAGCAGTGGTTGCGATCGTGTATATCGAAACTGCCGAGGCAAAAGGCATCGCGCAGATACTCCAGGAGGACGAGATGCGTGCCATTGCTGGTGTTCCACTCGCGGCGATGCTTCCCGTTAAATCACTTCCGACAGATATTCGCCACAATGCGAAACTCAATCGTGAAGAAATCGCTGAGTGGGCGAATGTGAAACTAGCAGGCAACAGGTGAAAGTTTTGATTACCGGTGGGCGAGGGCTACTTGGGTCTGCGGTTGTGCGCCAGATTCAAAAATCTGGCCATGAATGCGTTGTGGTGCAACGGACACCTTGCCAAGTGCCAGGTATCCGCGAGTTTCTTGATGATTTAGCCGCACCTACGAAATCCGAACAATGGATTAAGGGTGTGGAGGTTGTGGTGCACCTGGCTGCGAAAGTGGGGATCGTAGGCAGCTATCAGGAGTTTTTTGATTCAAATGTTCTGGCGACGAGAAAACTTCTGGAGAAGGCAAAGGAAAATGGGGTCCAGAGGTTTATCTACGCATCTTCACCGTCAGTTGCACACACAGGGGATGCACTCATTGGGGCGGGGGCGGGCAAAGCTGAACCAGCCCGCGTACGCGGCTCATATAGTCGCACCAAAGCACTTGCCGAGATCGATGTCCTCGCAGCTCACTCACCGAATTTTTCTACTATGGCTTTGCGCCCACATTTAGTGTGGGGACCAGGGGACACACAGCTGATTGAACGAATAGTTGCCAGGGCTCGCGCGGGAAGGCTCTTTTTGATAGATGGTGGTTATTCACTGATTGACACAACGTACGTCACGAACGCGGCGCAGGCATTTGCTTGCGCGATCGATGCCCCTGCTTCAGCTTTTAACAGGGCGCTCATGGTGACGAATGGAGAGCCACGCACAGTTCGAGAAATTCTCGGTCGCATTGCTTATGCCGCCGGTGCGCAGGCCCCGTCCCGCAGCATCCCGTTTCACATCGCTATGGCGGCAGGACATGCCGCTGAATCCGCGTGGAAGATCCACAAGAGCGAGCCACCACTGACGTCATTCCTGGTCGAGCAGCTCGCAACCGCCCACTGGTTTGACCTAGCGGAAACTAAGAGATTCCTTGACTGGAGCCCCTCGATCTCACTTGATCAAGGGTTCGCAGATCTAGCTTCGTGGTACGCAAGTGCCTAGCCGGATTTCTTAGCGAGATAGTTTTGCGACATTTTCGTGACCTGAGGTGTGTGCATTTACGTGAAGAGTGGCATACGTTTGTCACATGACATTGCGGACTTCCATTTCCCGTAGGAACTTCTTAGTGGCTGGCGGCGTCGGGGCAGGTGCCGCGACCTTGGCAGCGTGTGGCGCCGGTACCACGTCCACCTCGACACAGACCAGTGCAACAGCTAGCGCGACAGCGGGTGAAAGCTCTCCCACTGCGAGCCCGGAACCTAGTGTCAGTGATTTATCGGATTCAGAGAAGATCATCTACTTTTCCAACTGGCCGCAGTACATCGATGTCTCTAAAAAGAACCCCACGACACTGGGCGATTTCATTTCGAGCACTGGGATAGATGTTGTCTACACAGATGACATTAATGACAGCAATGAGTTCTATGCAAAAGTGCGAACCAATCTCGAACAAGGTCGAAGTATTGACCGAGACATCGTCGTGCTCACCGAGGAAGGCGTTGAACTCTTCATCGACTCCGGCTTTGCTGCACCGTTGAATAAGGAGTTGATCCCCAACTGGGTGAATCTGCTGCCGTCCTTAAAGGATGTGCCGTTTGATCCAGGCCGTGATTACTCGCTGCCATGGCAGTCTGGTTTTACCGGCATCGGTTGGAATACCCCGCTACTGGAGCGCGAGCTAGGGGTTAAGGAGATTACCTCACTTGATCAATTTTTCGACCCGAAGCTCAAAGGTCGCATCACGATTTTGACGGAAATGCAGGACAGCATGGGACTAATTCTTAATTGGCTGGGATACGACATGGCCAATTTCACCCAGGAGCAATTTGATGAAGCACTGGAAGTTTTGGTGCAAAAAGTTGATGAAGGCTTCATCCGGCAGGTGACCGGGAATGACTACATCGCTGCACTTGACAGCGGTGACGCGATTGCGTCAATTGGCTGGTCTGGCGACGTGATCGCACTCGGCAAGAAGTTTGGCTTCAGCATCCCTGATTCTGGGGGAATGCTGTGGGCTGACAACATGCTCATTCCTTCCGTTGCAACCCATAAGTCGAATGCAGAGAAACTCATGAATTACTACTACGACCCGGTTGTCGCGGCGCGGCTTGCTGAGTGGGTCCAATATGTATGTCCAGTTGCTGGCGCACAAGAAGCGATGGCAGATATAGACCCGGATCTAGTCGAAGATCCCTGGATTTTCCCCACGCCCGAATTGCTGGCAACCGTATCGGAATTCATGACTTTGGGTGTGGAAACCCGGATGGCTTATGACCGGCAGTTTCAGAAGGCCGTCAATATGTAGCATTGCGCGGTGACCCACGGATTTGACGTCGTATCCCATCTTGATCAGACGCGTGGGCGAACCGGGCTGATTACCACGCCACACGGCCAAATCCACACCCCGGCATTTATCCCAGTTGGTACAAAGGGAACAGTAAAATCGGTTTTGCCTGAGAGCGTTCGAGAACTGGGAGCGCAAGCGGTACTTGCAAACGCATATCACCTGTACCTGCAGCCGGGAACCGAAATCATTGAAGCTGGCGGAGGGCTCGGTCACTTCATGAACTGGCCACTGCCCACATTTACTGACAGTGGAGGATTCCAAGTACTTTCATTGGGAGTAGGTTTCAAAAAGGTATTGTCCATGGACAGCGCCAACACCGTGGAAAGTGACGTAATCGCTCCGGGAAAAGATCGGTTGGCCCACGTCGATGATGAGGGGGTAACTTTCAAATCACACCTGGATGGAAGCATGCACCGCTTCACGGCAGAGGTTTCCATGCAAGTCCAGCACGCTATAGGCGCGGACATAATTTTTGCTTTTGATGAGTGTACGACTCTAATGAATACGCGTGAATATCAATTAATTGCAATGCGCCGCACTCGAGAGTGGGCTCAAAGGTGTATCGATGAACATCAGCGACTCACCATTGATCGAGCTGAAAAGCCGCGTCAGATGCTTTTCGGCGTGATCCAAGGCGCACATTACGAGGATTTGCGTAGGCAGGCTGCGCGTGAAATAGGTGAATTGGATTTTGATGGATTTGGAATTGGTGGGGCCTTGGATAAGGAAACTCTTGGCACGATCATCGGTTGGGTAGTGGATGAATTACCGGAGGAGAAACCCCGACATCTGTTGGGGATTGGGGAGCCCTTGGATCTTTTTGTCGGTGCTGAAAACGGAGCTGACACATTCGACTGTGTGGCTCCAACTCGCAATGCCCGTAATTCGGCTCTTTTGACCGTGGAAGGGCGTTTCAATGTTTCCAATGCATACAGCAGGGGGAATAGCGAGCCAATTGATCACGAATGTGATTGCTACACCTGCGTGAATTATTCACAGGGTTATTTACATCACGCCTATAAAGCGAATGAATTGATCTTTCCGACTTTGGCGAGTATTCATAACCTACGGTTCACTGTCCACCTGGTGGACCAAATTCGCGAACACATGCAAGCGGGAACCTATTTTGATTTTAAGCAGGATTGGGTTTCGCGCTTTACAACTGGTCGCCACGCGAAGGCGAACTAGCTACCAAAATACGTTGGTTCGCGTTTTTTAATCGCTTTGATAACGGGGTAGCTAACCGGGAGAAGGAATACTTCTAACAAAGTTTTGTAGAGGTATCCCACTAAGACATAGTTAATGAAATCAGCGCCCGTTATTACACCGTAAAATGCGACCGTACAGAAAACTAGGGTGTCGGCAAATTCACCAACTATTGTGGAGCCGATCAGGCGGGCCCACAGGTGTTTTTCTTTTGTTCTTTGCTTGATCTTCACCAATACGTAGGCGTTAAGTAATTGGCCCACCAAGTAACCCAAGACACTGGCAAGCACGATTCTGGGTACGAATCCGAGAACTGATTCGAAGGCGCCTTGAAACTCGTAAGCGTCCGCAGCAGGGGAAATTTGTACCAAATAGAAGGTGAATGCGGCCAGGACTGACATGGCAAATCCGGTAAAAATCGCTCTGCGCGCGGCTTTCCAGCCGTACACCTCACTGAGAATATCGCCAATAATGTAGGTGAGCGGAAAAAGAAAAACCCCACCGTCGGTGATGAAAGGACCAAATGCAATTAATTTGGTTGCACCAATATTAGAGATTAAGAGGATACCCACGAATACTGCGACGATGTACGGGTAAAGGGAGCCGGCAGAGTGCGCGAAATGGACGACACGGTGACGTGTGGTTTCTAAAGGGTCGGCCGATATGTGTGACATTGTGCCCGCACCACGACGCTTTAAGAACATAACTTTTTCCCTCTATGACTCGTGGTGCCTGCTGAGGGACTGATTGTAGGTGTCTGAACTTTAGGCTGCACTATTGCCATCAAGAAGCTTCAATAGGCAGTTTAAGCAACTCTAAGACCCTAACGTATCTGGGCAGTAGCCATAACCAAACTTTCCCTAAAGCCGTCTATGGCGCTTACAGAGCGTTTATAGGCCGTTTTCTTAGGGGGCAATGCTTTGCTTTCCTCATCGTAGCCGTACTTGATCGGTGTTTTTGAGTCATTTGAAATATGTCATCCCGGGCGTGTTGATGTCCGTTATGTCCTTTTGACCAACAATTTAGGTCACGTTTTGATAACAGTATTTACCGATTTTCGGACGTTCCCTCTAAGACCGCTCGAAAAAACACCCTCACGCGTGCACCTGTACATATTAGAAGGACTTCTGACCCGCTCAAAGGTGGGCCTGTCAAGAGTAGGAGGGCTTTTAAGCCGACCCGCTCAAAGATGCATCTGTTAGAAGTAGAAGGACTTTTGAAGTCCCCGCTTGGCAATTAGCAGTGGGAGGGGAAAACAACTGAATAGCAAGACCCCAATTTTTTTCACCGAACTAGTAGATCGACCAAATGAAGGGATTTTGAAATGAAGAACTGTGAGAACTGCGGCACAGACATCAGTAACCGCATGGCCCGAACTCGTTTTTGCCACATTAACTGTCGGACCGCGTATTGGGCAAAAGAGCAACGGCGAATCGCCAGAGAAGCCAAAAAGCTCGTCTCAGCGATTTAGCAACACCAGTAAGACCCCTGCGAAGCCAGACACGGATCGGGGGAGCAGAAACCGGGCGAACGGAGGTCACACGATGGTGAGTGGTGGTTTGGCGCGTTTCCCGAGTTAAGTACTAATAAATATTTTTGAGTTGTTTGTATGCATAACGACGAATTTGAAATACAAGCTGCAATACACCGAGCTGAAACGAGGTTGTTCTAATGGAATCCATCAAAACACAGACTGCAGCGGATGCGTTTTTGCTCAGCCGCGGGGTTGACCCAATCCAGTCCGAAGACGAACTAGTCCTGGGGCTACTCGTTTACGCGGGAGCCAATGGTCTTTCAGATATTGGCAACTCGCATGGGCCATTGGAGAAGCGCCAGCTATTACCTGCCTTGACATTCCTGCTGCGGCAACGACTCGCCCATTGCGTTTCGTTGAGCTGTGACAGAACTACTTTCGGGTGGCTCATTGGCTGGAAAATGACCCCACCCTCTGACTGGCATCAGGTCGTTCGCATTTTCGATGAAGCCGCGTATGACCTACGCCTAATCGTTCGGTCGGCCCCGAAAGATCAGTATTCAATTCTCCACGAGCGCCTGCGCGCCTCTCGTTGGATCAGTTCACCAACGGCATCTACGGCCCGAAGCTTGCTGGGCATGATGAAGCCGGAACTCGAAGTATCTGACTCACAGCGCAAAAGTGTTTTCGCTCAGTGGATTCTTGGCTTGCCGCTGGAGGCAATCGAGTCCTCTTCGCTAAAGGATCTTTACCTAAACGATCATCAATCAGGCGCTGCCCGGTTCCGTATCAACAACGGTGACGAGGGTTCCAGTGGCGAGTTCTTGAACTGGCTCACCGAGTTCAATGGGGCGCCTTTAAAACGAGGCGCCTCTCGACTCGTGATTCCTTTGAACACACAAGTTTTTATCCAGGGCGCTACTCGTGCAGCGAACCCCTAGAAAACCTCTGCGGGGGTTTCGCCGCGTTCGGTACCATGTTCTTCTTGTTCGTTGTGCGTGTCGTGATCGCTCACGCGATGATATAGTTAGCCTGAGGCTTGAGGATATTCGAAGAAGGATGGATTACATGGGACGGACACGAAGAGTTTCGGCAGCGGGAGCTGCGGCGGTCATGGTCGCCGTGGGGCTGGCAGCAGCACCGGCGATAGCCGATTCACCGCCGCAACCCGGACCGGTACCCATCAGCGCAGTAACTCAGACCCGCGTCACACTCACCTTCACCGGCGACGGGTGCAAGGGGTGCGTGATCAGTCCCGAGCAGTTGATCTACGCCTCCGATAACGGCGGACAGGAAGCTAGTTGGAGCGGTAAAGATCGGAAGGTCCGTGGTGATTCGGTGACCTTCCTCGTTCCCACGGAGAGCACTCGCGGGTTGATGTTCTACATCGACGCACCGGAGTCGAAGTCTGGTGCCTTTCTAGACGCAAGGCCCATGGTGGTGTTCCAGTACGCCGGGTATTCACCTGGTGAGTGGGTAGAGCGCGCCCAAGCGGTGAAGGCTTCGAGAGCATCTCCGTGCTGGACGGGCACAACCGAGGTCTCGGTGTCGCTGGCGGTCAACGTGCGCGCGGTGAAGTTGCAAGGTGTGAACGACACCCCGGGTGGATCCACCACCGTTCGCGTCCCGCTCGCGTGGGTTGCTCCAACGGAACAGGCCTTCGGTGGCTTCGCGAAAACCGATCGCGGAGTGGTCGCAGCCAACGGTGACCCCGGTTGCGGGGGTACGTCGTAGGTCTCTCGTTTTCTACGTTGCGACGACCGACCTGATGGGGTCATCAGGTGCTGATGAGTTCAGCAGCGCCGATGAGGATGAAGCTGATCTAACTGAGGGCCTGAGTGGCCGGCAGGTCGTGTTAGTGTTTGCGTGGACGGGTGTTTGCTCTTGACAAGCGTTTTCAGT
>DEZY01000062.1:1052-1604 GCA_002365735.1 Actinobacteria bacterium UBA3120 | reverse complement strand
GAGAGAGGGTTGTGCTGTGCGATTTCGGCGTTCAATCATCGTTGGTTCCGCTGCTGTTCTAGTGCTCGGACTGAGTCCGGTCCACGGCGCTCAGGCGGAGAATGCGGCATCTGAGACTGCTGGTGACTACCAACTGTGTGGTTACGGCGAAGAAGTCGGTGCAAGGGCCGGTGCCGTTGCTGAGCCGGCGTTGTCGCTGCGCTCGAGCAGGAATAGGCCAGGCAAGGTGCGAAACCTCGATGCACCAAATGACGCGATCACGGACAGCAGGGCCAAGCTCGTATGGAAGGCACCTAAGGAGAGTGGTGCCAGTGAAACCAAGAAGTACCAGTTCCGCCTGAAGGTAGAGGGCAGCAAGTGGGGGGAGTGGGAATCGAAATCCTCGCAGAAGTTGGCGGTGAGTAAGAACGAGTTCGCGAAGAGCTACAAGAAGCTAACCCCAAATAAGACCTATGTCTTTGAGGTCCGCGCTGAGAACAGCAGCGGCAAGGGTGAGAAGAGCCAGGTGACGTTTCGTACATACCCTGATTGTGATCCGATCGCTCCCCGCGC
>DEZY01000062.1:0-762 GCA_002365735.1 Actinobacteria bacterium UBA3120 | reverse complement strand
GAACGAAATGGGCACGTTCACCACACTGAAGACCTACGGGTATGTCGACGGGATTCCATCGAAGCTCACGGTGGACATTCCCGCTGGCGACACGTGCGTCAGCGTCTTTGATCAGTTTGACGATAAGCCGTTCGCTACCGCCGGTTCAGGCGAGGCGATCTCTGTTGAGAAGCCTGATGGTTCCAAGCCGCAGCATTTGACGATAATTCCATGGCAGTCAACGGGCGGTGGCTGCGACATCTATACCGACTTTGTTGGCTACGACCCCAGCATGGTCATTGCGGTTTTTGTCTCCCAGAGCTACTGGTCATCGCCACCTTCAAATGCAACCGTATGCAAAATCTCGGCCAGTGATGCCCAAGAAATTGATGACATGCTTCGGACGTATAGGAAAATCCAGTGGCGTGAAGATGACTGCATCATCGACAAACCACGGCAACGATTCGATAGCCAAGGTAACCAGGTCTTCACCGGAAGCCTCTACACGATGGCCTCCGATGGAAAGTCGAACCCGCTCTACATCGAACTCGAGGATGATGTCAGACTGAAAATGCCGCTGAATGCAATGATGTCTGAGCTGCCGCCGGACTCTGTACCGTGCGTTATCGAAACGGCTCGTCCCATCATCGTGACCGGTTTCGGAAGAATTGACTCCCCTATTGACTATTCCGCGGGAATGAAGGATCAGCAGCCTGGCGACTACAAGGTCCTCACCGGACAACTGATCCTTAATTCTTCTGCCGGCGTCGAGTTCCCGATTGA
>DEZY01000033.1:3349-3519 GCA_002365735.1 Actinobacteria bacterium UBA3120 | reverse complement strand
GCGGCAATCGGATCAAGGTCGGGGTCGCGCGTCAATTGGATCCTTGTTGAGAACTCGCCACTTGCGATCCGCCTGGCACCGGCACCCAGTCGCAGCAGTGGGCGAATAATTCGGGCAAATGTGTAGCGGCCGATAAAGATTCCAATAATTCCAGCAAAAAGAGTCTGGAT
>DEZY01000033.1:2683-3100 GCA_002365735.1 Actinobacteria bacterium UBA3120 | reverse complement strand
GAGCAGCCAACCACCAATTGTCAATACTAAATCCAAATCTCGAAGCGGAAACACTTCAACATAAACGCTGGTGTCCAGCTGGATCGCAACAAGTAAATACTGCTCGTCGCCAATAGTCGTTCGCTGTTGCGCACCACCGTCTTTTGCTGCGATCGACAGTAACGAGGCGGGGAGTGATGCTGGGGGGACGGTCACGCCAGAGGTGTACCACACACCTTGAACTTGAATCATGGGTTGAGACGTTCCCACAGAGGGAACTTGCTCAAGGGCTGTGACCGGCGCTAGGTCAGCGGCCAAAGATGCATCCACCGAGCGTGAGTCCAGCACTGCGCGGGTAATTGCCGAGTCTTCACGCTGATTGAGCAGATACCAGCGGGCAACAGAGTAAGTAGCACCGGAAACAGCGCCAGCAATAAC
>DEZY01000033.1:676-2460 GCA_002365735.1 Actinobacteria bacterium UBA3120 | reverse complement strand
TTCATTCGGTAACCAAAACCCCGAACGGTCAGGAGAAGTTCGGGGGTAGCCGGATCCTCCTCAATTTTATTGCGCAACCGGTAGATCAAGTTGTCAACAACGCGTCCGTCACCAGCATTTCCGTAACCCCACACCTTGCGCAATAGGTGGTCACGACTGAGAACCCGGCCTTGGGCGCTAATCAACTCGGCAAGTACATAAAACTCGATGCGTGAGACCGCAATCACTTCACCATTACGGACTACTTCTGCGGTGTCCGTGCGTAATTCAATCGGCCCACAGACCATGGACTCGGCCACGTCATCTTCTTGGGTGACGCGTCGAAGTTGAGTGCGGATCCGCGCCATAAGTTCCTTAGCCACAAACGGCTTGGTCACGTAGTCGTCGGCACCGGCTTCCAAACCAGCAACGACGTCGTGGCTATCCGTTTGGGCGGTCACGATCACAATCGGCACCGCACTGGTCGCCCGGAGCGAGCGCACCAAGTCAAGTCCGTGGATTCCCGGCAGTCGCAGGTCAACCAGCACCACATCGGGCTGCTCATCTTGGACAATAACCAGCCCCTGCTCGGCGGTTACCGCCTCAAGGACTCGATAACCCTCGTCTTCAAGATTCGTGCGCAGAACCATGCGGATTGCATCGTCGTCCTCGACGACCATGACGGTGCGAATCATGTCTCTATATAACCGTTCCGACTCGACAATTGGGTTAGTGACCGGGATTACTGTGAGCCCATTCTAGCCCGCTCAACAGTCGCGACTCAATCACTTTGAGACATAAAAACGATATTTCTGAGATTTAACGATGCCCGGCGGCAGATCAGCCGGTAATCCCATCGACAACGAACTTGGCAAATGCCAATGAACTGGTCCAGGCCGGGGATACGGCATTGAGGATATGTGTTGATCGCTCCCCGGGTTCAACCACAAAGTCCATCTCGAGTTTGCCCGTAGGCACGTGGAGTAACTGGGCCCGAACCCCCGGTCGACCCTTTTCCTTGAAATCGCTCGGCCGGACCGAAGGTGCCAGCAATTTTGCCCGGTTCACCAGATGTTTTTGTGAATACTTGGGCAGTTCCGTGCGAATCAAGCCCAGCACGTCGTGCTCTTTACTAGCCAGGAAGCGGGGAAACGACCGGGCGACGCCGGCCAGTTCTCTGGCACTGAATCCAGACACGACGCCATAATCTTCCCGCCACAGGGAAGGGATTGCCGTTGGTCCAATTTTTGCGCGGCCATTGACCGTCACGGTCAAGTGAACCCCTAAGAAAGGGTTCCGGGAATCGGGGACCGGATAAATGTGGCGCTTGAGTTGCCCTGATGGCCAATTTCCGTACCAATACAGACCCTTAAATGGCAACATGCGGTAGTCGGTACCCACATCACACCAGTGGGCAATCGTGTCCGCATACAGCCCCGCCGCATTAATCAGATGCCCACATGAAATCTGGTCACCGTTTTTTAATGTCACGCTACCGGGAGCAACCGCCACGACCTCGGCACCCATCACCAGCTCACCGCCCCGATCGCGCACCCGCTGCGCCAAAGCGCTCACCACTTCCGCTGGATTGGCGACACCGGTTGTCGGAGACCATAAAGCCGCAGAAACGGTTCGAGCCAAAGGCTCCAGCTCGCGCAACTGTTTCACATCAATGCGCTCAAGTTCAACCCCGTTGGCGACCCCTCGCGTATACAAGGTGTCCAACGCGGGGAGCTGCTCATGGCTGGTAGTGACCACAACTTTGCCCGGATCTTTGACGGGCACGCCGGCCTCAGCGCAAAACT
>DEZY01000033.1:0-624 GCA_002365735.1 Actinobacteria bacterium UBA3120 | reverse complement strand
CGCCGGCCTCAGCGCAAAACTCACGCAGCATCTTGTTGCCGTCCCGAGTCAGTCGGGCTTTGAGCGTATCCGGTGCATAATAAAAACCCGCATGCAATACGCCACTGTTTCGACCCGAAGCGTGCATTGCCACGTCATTTTCTTTTTCCAGAATGATTACTGAATTGCCGGGGTTAACTTCGAGCCAGTGCTTGGCCAACGCCAACCCGACCACACCTGCACCGACGACTACTAAATCTGCGGAGCGCTTCACCCGGTATCACTTAAATGCTGATCAATCTTTGCGGCCAGAACTGGTTCGGGTTGCGCCCCGACCACGCGGTCGATCACTTGACCTTTACCGAACATGCCCAATGTTGGATCGGATGGATCCGAATTAGTAGCCACGACCTAAGAGTAGTTCACTCAATGCGCGGAAGCGACACGATCACTTCAAGGCCGCTGGGTTCACTATGCGAAATCGCGTGGGCATCTCCACCACACGCTTGCGCACTCTCCCGCACCAAAGCCAAGCCGAATTCACTATCCACCGAAAGAACCGCTCAAAGATCAAATCCGCGTCTGCGACATTAGGAATCCCCGGCATAGCCGCCCCGTGGCCGAGTGGTCTATTGCATTGCTCAT
>DEZY01000102.1:7631-8816 GCA_002365735.1 Actinobacteria bacterium UBA3120 | reverse complement strand
TTGCTGACTACGACGAACCTGAGGTGATCACCGAAACGAGGACCTAACTCCCGAGGCACTTCCCATTTCCATGCTGCACCGCTCCTAAAGCTGGTGTATAAAATGACGGTGCGATCCAAAATTGTTCCCCTAGTCGTCGCTACTCTGATCTCGATCGGTTTTGTTGCCCCCACCGCAACTCACGCTGCTCCCAATACCACCAAGCAAATCAAAGTTAAGCAAGTTAAAAAACACGACACGTCAACTGACTGCTGGAGCATTGTTAACGCCAAGGTGTACAACCTCACGGACTGGATTAGTAAGCACCCGGGTGGTTCCAGTCGGATTAATGCAATGTGTGGAAAGAATGCCTCAAAAGGCTTCAATGCCCAGCACGCAAGTGCCAAAGCCCCCGCCTTTAACTTGGCCAAGTACCAAATTGGGGTAGTTAAGAAAAAGAAGAAGCGCTGATGTTCGACACTGTTAACGGCCTGCCGGCCCATCCGCTTTTCATCCACATCGTTGTGGTCATGCTTCCACTCAGCGCAATGGGCATGATCGCCCTGGTTGTAATCCCACAATTTCGCGGCAAAGTTCAGAAGTACTTTGTCGCCACGGGGGTGCTTATTTCCGTGGCCGGTGCCTTTATTGCCAAGCAGAGCGGGGCCGCCCTAGCACAAACCCGCGGTGTGACGGACGAGCATCACGATTGGGGTAACCGAACTTTTTACTTGGCCATCGCACTCGCGTTGATTAGTGCCTTGTGGCTGTGGCTCGACACTAAACCAAAATCAGTGGCCCGGACGGTGACCGGAATTCTGGTCGTACTCATCTCACTCGCCGCGGTCATCTCTACGTTTCTTACCGGCGACTCTGGAGCCAAACAGGTGTGGACGGACCGTGCAAGCGTGCCTTCCGCTCCTTCAATGACCGAGGGCGCAGAAACACCGCAGAGCGCGGTCGATCCCGAGGTCGCTGCAGAGTCAGCTATCACCGTGGATGATGTGGCCGAACATGCAACCGGGGACGATTGTTGGTCAATTATCAATGGTGATATCTACGACCTTACCGGGTGGATCAGTGAACACCCCGGTGGCAGCGGTCCGATCGAGTCGATCTGTGGGCTTGATGCAACCCAGGCATTTAGCAACCAGCACGGGGGCCAGAGTGAACCAGAAAGTGAACTTGCCGGGTTCAAAATTGGTG
>DEZY01000102.1:0-7568 GCA_002365735.1 Actinobacteria bacterium UBA3120 | reverse complement strand
CTAGGTTAAGAGTTAACCCCGGAAGGCCCACCGGGTGGATCTTCTCGCCGCATCTTGGCTAGATGCTCTTTCCACGCCAGTTCGTCCGGATCCACAGACTCGCGCGCAATCGGTTCTTCTTCCATAGATTCAAATTTCTTAGCGCGATCGCGAAAATATTTGCTAATCGACTTGGTTAAACTGCCATGCTTTCGGTATCGATTCCACACAACGATTGCAAATATTCCAATGATCGGCCACTGGAACGTGTAGACCCATGCGCGGGTGACCCCTTCCTGCGCGCGATTAAATTCAATGACCGTGGCATAACAACAAAAAGCCAACACAATTACTAAAGGTAAATGCAACTGCCAAGCGTCCTTCCATCGTTGTGTGGAAACGCTCACGTTGTCACCTCCACGAATTTGTCCTCAACGACTTCGCCACCGCGCGCAAGTGGTTTGAGAAGAAGAACTATGAACAACATGGCACCCAGTGTCAGGATCCAGAAGGACCAATGCAGCCCACCCGGCACATCTCGCTCAAGCCACCATCCAATTACCGGGATTCCCACTACCGCAAACCCAGCTGTCGACCAGCCGCGATTCAACGCGATTGACGCCACCAACTGGTATCCAAGAAAAGCAGTGATCCCTGACCCCAATGCTGCAAACCACTGCCCGCCGACTGATTGCCCCACAGCGATCGAGGGTTGAAAAGAAACAAATAGATAGAGCCAGATCAGAAATGCGATCGCGCTGACATCGGGGTATTTTTGTAGAAACGAAATTGTTCCTTTCCCACGTGGAAGCACGTAAAAAAAGGAGAACGGCAAAAATAGCCCCAGTGTGAGTAGCGCAACCCAGACGACTTGGTCACCCGCCTGCACTTCACCGGGAGGTGCGGTTCGCGTGAGCGCAACGGAGAGCCCCAATACGGCACCCATCCATAAAATCTCACGGCCCGCAAGGAGCGCGATTCCCGCGCGATTGAGCGATTCTTTTTCTGCACGCTCACTAATAAGCTTGCGCATGCGCCAGCCAAATGAAATCAGGACAATCAGTATCGAAACTTTTGCCAACAATAGGGCGCCATAGAAAGACGAGATCAGTGCCAATGCTCCATCGAGTCGCAATGATGCATTTAACAGTCCTGTTTCAGCCAAGATCACAACGCTAATCAGCGCCAGGGTGCTAAACCTTCGAATAACGATGGCTGGATCAGGGCCAGGTCGCAGCAGATAAATCACCACAGCAATCAGGCCACCGACCCAGGCGCTCATCGCAACAACATGAATTCCTAAACTGATGGACGCCGCATTATGGGCATCAATTAAACCCGAATGTCCGGTAAGCCCGGGCAAGAATGCAGCGGTGACGGCCACTGCGGAAATGATCACCCCGGTAATCCGATCGAGCACGACCCAACCCAACAGAATGACAATAACTAGCAATGCGGCTTGGGCGAGCATCACCTGACCAACGGTTGTTTGGGACAGTAAAGACCACCAGACTGTTGCATTTAACGAGTCCCTCAGGCTAAAGGCAAGCACCTCTGAGACGGTGAAGACTGATTGAAATGCGACTGCGAGGAACCACACCAATGCGCTCAGTGAAGTCACTCGGCCCAGAAGCGGATCTGGTTTTGGTGTCAACACCCCACCAACCAGTGCCGAACCAACTGTCAGAGCCATGGCGACATCTCGGATCAACAAACTCAGCGGTAAGCCCCACAGAGTCAATTCAGCAACGGTGGGCAAACCAACGACTTGGTTTTCAGTCAAGGCGCCAATCGTGGCCAACACCAAGTACATGCAGATGATGCTGCAGGCGCCCGCCAACCAGAATGACCAACGCATGGACATCCGTGCACCGGACCGAATATGGAACATCACGCTACTGCTGGGTGAAGGTGCCAAATATCGCAGGATCTGTATTGGGGCTCACTACCAGGAAGGTAGTCAGGATCGCTCCCAAAATAAATGCAACGGACACCCAGGTCATGTAGTAACTCGCGGCTTGGGCTTGGTACCAGTTCGTCTTGTCAATTAAACCCTTGCGGGCCCGCATGAAGATTCCCATTCCAATAAAAATTAAGAGAAACAGGTGGAAGATGTTACTCGCGCACAGTAGCAAAACCGCCGACGCGTAAGAACCATCTCCCGCGCCGAACGGGAAGGTACTGATTTGAATCCATTGGAATACCAGCGCGGCCACAGTAACCAGAAACGAGAGTCCAGCACCAAGAATCAACCCAGCCTGATTTCCGCGACGAGCGCTTCGGTAGCCAAACCACATCAAGGCGGTGGCCAGAACCACTACCAAAAAAATTGCCCAAAAAGGTCCCTCGGCAGCAAAACTTGCCACAGGTGGTGTGCTCGGAATCGAGCTATTCGTTTGCTCGGCTGTGAGTGAGGATCCGGGGGGCGCCCAACCGCCGTTGACGTTAAGTGACCACAGGTAGGTGTAGCTGATTACCAGCGCAATCGTTCCAGCCACGTCAGCCACGATCATGAACCACAGTCCGACCCGACCACGCCTCGCAATCGTTGTGATCGGCTCACCTGTCGTGGGTGAAACTGGAAGAGTTGACGTACTCACTTGTTACCCACTTTCTCAGCGAGATCCGCATCGATCGCGTCAAGTTCAGCCTCATAGGGATCGGGGACACCGTAGTTGTAGGGGCGCTCAGTAACGACCGGAAGAACCGGGAAGTTCTCCAACGGAACCGGGGTGGCCGTTTGCCACTCAAGGGACTTCGAGCCCCAAGGGTTACTCGATGCAACATCACCGGAACGCCACGATGTGATGATTGCGGCGAGGAAAATCAGCATCCCAATCCCAATCACGTACGCACCAATAGTTGAAATCCAGTTAGAAATATTGAACTGGGAATCGAAATCAAGCACCCGTCGCGGCTGACCCTGCAGCCCAGCAACGAACATCGAAATGAAAGTGACCTGGAATCCAATAAATGAAGTCCACAAGCCGATTGAGCCAATTCGTTCATCAAGTATGCGCCCTGTCATTTTCGGGAAGAAGAAGGCGATCCCAGCCATCCCGCCAAAAAGCCCAGCCCCCATCAGCATGAAGTGGAAGTGCGCAACGACAAACATGCTGCCATGGAAATATTGATCTGCGGGTACGTCGGAGAGGTAAATTCCTGTGACTCCACCAATCATCTTATTGAAGATCACCGCGTACACCGCCATTAGCGGTAAGCGAGTCCAGGTGGTTCCCCTCCATAAAGTTCCAATCGCAACCAATACTAAGAAGCCGACGGGAATTGAAATCATCTCAGTGGAGAGCATGAACGGGTAGTTCGCAGCTGGAGCCCAGCCGGTCATGTACATGTGGTGGGCCCACACAAACCCACTGAGTGCAACCACACCAACAATTCCCGCGACTGCAAAGTTGAATGAGAACAACGGTTTACGCAGGAACACTGGCATCAACTCCAGGGCAATCGCGGCCGAAGGAATGATGATTACATACACCTCGGGGTGTCCGAGTAACCAAAAAAGATTCTCATAGAGCCAAACGCTGCCACCGTTGAGTGGATTAAAAAAAGAAGTGCCAAAAACTCGATCGCTTAAGCCGAGAATTTGTGCATATTGGAAGAACGGAAACGCATAAAGTCCCATGAGGGATGAAGCAAAAATTCCGTAGACAAAAATTGGGGTGCGCGACCAAGTCATGCCCTTTGCGCGCATTGTCAAAATCGTGGTCATTAAATTTACGCTAGCGATCGCAGTGGAGATTGCGAAAACGATGATTGTTAGCTGGTAGCCGAGCATTCCCACCGGGGCCTGGGAAGCAAGTGGCTGATAGACCGACCAGCCATCCTGGATCCCACCCATAAACATTGAACTAATTAACATGGGGACGGCAGCCACAAAAAGCCACAGTGACAAAGCGTTCAACCGTGGGTAGGCCATGTCTCGAGCACCGATCATCATGGGAACAATGAAGTTACCCAAGGGTCCAGTGACGGCCACAATCATCGCAAGGATCATGGCGATTCCGTGAGTACCAATCATGCTGTTATAGAAAGATGGTGAGAACAGCTCCGTCCAAGTCATGCCGAGCTCAGTGCGAATCAACATGGCGAGCAAGCCAGCAAAGCCGAGAAGCAGCATCGTGACGATCAGATACTGGATTCCCACAACTTTGTGATCTGTTGTGTATTTCCAGTAGCGCTTTTTGCCTAAGTCTTTTCCTCCCATGTACTCCGCATCAGCATGGGTGATGTCACTACCGACTACCCATCGCAGTGGGCCAACAAAGGCTCCTATTCCCAGCATGAATCCGATTACCCAACCGAGTAACACTGCCAGATACACGTAGGTGGGTTCCATTGGTGCGAATGTGGCATTCGACGCTGAACTTGGGGTAAGAATTGCCGTACCCCAACCCGCAATTGTTGCCAGTGCGACACCACCGATCAGCCCGGTGCCGAAATTGAGTCGGCGCATTACTCCACCGGCTGCCCCGTGCTGCCGAGGCTGTGGGACATGGACTCCAAATACCGAACTGGTCTCAACCGTTGTGTCTACGCTCATGATGTTTTCTTTCCTCCGCTTTCACGGACCCATGAATCGAAGGCATCCTGTTCCAGTACCCGAATTTCAGTCTGCATGTACGCATGGTACATTCCACATAACTCGGCGCAGCGCACGTTGAATGTGCCCAACTTGTTTGCGGTGACTCCTGTTTGAGTAATTGCACCAGGGTTTGCGTCAATTTTTACACCCAGTTCAACCGCCCAAAAACTATGAATCACATCCTTGGACGTTACATTGAAATAAACCGGGCGGTCCAAAGGAAGGTACAGAACATCAGAAGTCAATCCGTCGTGCTGCGGGTACTCAAATGTCCATACCCACTGCTGACCGGTAACGTTAATAATTTCAGATTTGCTCTGCCCCGGTTGTTCATTGGCCGAGATTGATCCATAGGAGTTCGCGGTAATTTGGGCTAACTCAATTAATCCCCACACAACCAAGAACATGGCCAGAATCGAGGAAGTCGCTGTCCACAAAATCACGCCGATCGTATTTGTGCGAATGGCGGGGCTGTCTTGCATCGGAGGTTCATCACCGGTAACGCGACGCCAGCCGAGCAGGCTGTAGAGCAGAACCGCAAATACAAAGGCCGTGATAGGAATTGACACCAAAGTGAACACAAAGACCGTTTGTTCGATGTCCTTCATTATCTCTGACGCCGGTGCGCCTGTTTGATTCATGCCTGCCAGGATCAACCAACACAACGGCAGCAGTAGAAATCCAATGACTACCGTCAGAATCAATACCCTGCGGGCATAAGGGCGCCGTAGCCACAATGTCACCCGCCGCATGGAGGGCGGACGGTTTGTCGGCGCTTCGGGTTCTTCTGGGGTCTGCGGATTCAACGTGTCCGTGCTCACGCTTCCACCACATCAAATGTGCCGGCCATCCAGCCTCGAGTCTGCATGGGTCCACCAAATTCTTGATACATGTCGCCACACGGGAACTCACAGTTCCACACGTAGCTGCCTGCTTCACCCGTCATGAAAGTGACGCTGATGGTTTGTGGATCAACCGGGTATCCCGCCTTGTCAGTTTTGGCATTCGCCTTGTTCATGGGAAGTGGTATCGACATAAAAAAGTACGGCTGATCCGATTCAGGGTATTGGTGCACGGTGAAGGTGTGTCCGACTTGATCAGGCTTGATCTCAGTCACCTCTTTGCCATTCCACTTCATGGTTCCATCAACTGTTCCATGAACCTGGGAAAAGTAGGGGTTGTAGATCTGGCCGCCACCGTCAAATTGGCGAAAGTGAATTGTGACTAAGGAGTGCGCTGGGACCTGCAAGCTGGTTGACGGGTGATAGAACGGCTGACCGGCCAGCAATACGTTATTAATGGGCGAGGGGGTATTTGGTTGCGGCACTTTCGAGGAACTGTTCGGGTACACATCCAGGTAGAGCTCAGCGTGCGGCATTTCCTCACCGGATGGCGCCTTTTTGGTGCCCACGACATTAGCTACCAAAACCGGTGGTTCTTCTTGCCGAACCGAGTTGAACACCCCGACTCCGGCGACTATCGCCCCGCCCAGCAGCACGGTGACGAGCGTAACCAGAAACTTTTTCACTCAATTCCCTCCGTGCCCGACAAAACCGATAAATAGCACCATCTCATTTTAGATTTAACACCAAGATACTAGCGGATGAGAATGACAATTCGGTGAAAAAGGGGGAAATCACCCAATTAAGTGTCCGAAAATTTGGGCCGGCCAGTTGCAACTAATCTGAGCCCATGCAAATAGTTCCCTTCAACCTCCCCTTTTGGGAGCCGGACTATTTCGCCTTGGTGAACTTGTTGGCGCTCGCCGCTTTTTACCTGTGGGCCGCCCGCAGAGCCACGCGTATTACTGGCCAACCATGGTCATGGCTGAAAGCCATCTCATTTCTTTTGGCGATCTTGATCATGCTTCTGACTTACCTTGGTCCTTTTACTGCCTGGTCACACGACGCATTTTGGCCCCACATGATGCAACACATTGCAATCATGATGGTTGCCGGCCCACTTATTGTCCTCTCCAGTCCCATCACCCTCACCTTGATAAACCTTGGTCCACAAGGGCGCAGGAACCTGGTCAAAGTCCTGCGCAGCCGACCAATAAATGTAATTACCAATCCGTATTTTGGTTGGTTCTTCTTCGCATTTGTGCTTTTGGGCGCCCACATGATCTTCGTAATGGAATGGGTTCTCAACGACCACGACGCGATGTCATTTATTGAACGTCCGATTTTTCTTGCTGCTGCGCTTATTTTCTACTATCCACTCATCGGCTCAGATTTAATTGCCAAACGGCCAGCACCGAGTGTGCGCCTAGTTTCCCTCGGATTAATGATGATCCCAGAGACAGTACTCGGCATGGTAATTCATTTCGCTCCCATCCCGCTTTACCCGACCTATATTGACGCGAGTATTTCTAGCGGCCTGGACCCCCTCACCGACCAAAAGTTTGCCGGGGCACTCATGTGGGCATTGGGAATGGTGCTCGACGGTTTCTGGATGATGCTTGCAGCATTGCAATGGTGGCGTGATCAGGAGAAAGAAACGGACAAACTGGAACGCCATGAGGCACTGGAAGCGAAGCAGCGATGATAAAGCTGGTCCTCTTGCTGATCTGTTCCATCTCCCTTACGGGCTGTGGAAGCTTTCTTTCTTCAAGTAGTGATACCAGAATCTCGATCAATGAAACCGATCTCGGCGACGCTTCAGCCCAGCAAGCAACAGGTGCCGGTGTTACTTTTGTCGCCCAGTCTGACCGCGAACTAATCCCCGCAATTGCTGGGCTCGATCTGGACCTCGAACCAATTTCCATCGAGGATTACCTGGGTGAAGTGACCGTTGTGAACGCTTGGGCGAGCTGGTGCGCACCCTGCATTGAAGAAACCCCCGAGTTAGTCGCAACCCAAAAGGCCACCAAGGATTTAGGCGTTGCGTTCCTCGGGCTAAATGTTAACGATGACCTTGAATCAGCCCGTGAATTTGCCAAGGCGATTACTTATCCCAGCATTGCAGACCCGGAAGGTCGCCTACT
>DEZY01000041.1:15537-16082 GCA_002365735.1 Actinobacteria bacterium UBA3120 | reverse complement strand
CCCACCCAGTTGTTGCCGGCGTTCTTGCCCGTGCTCCTGCCACTAGCCGTCCTCGTGGTGCCCCTTTTAGACTTTGGTCTTGCTGTTGTTCGACGGTTGAGCCGATGGATGTCGCCTTTTGATGCAGATCGGGCGCATTTGCATCACCGGTTGCTCGATATGGGCCACACCCACCGTCAAGCTGTGCTGATTCTTTACTCCTGGACTGCAGTGTTAGCCATTGGCACCCTCATGTTTTTATTCGTTGCCTGGTACATCGCTGTTGGAATTATTGTCTTAGGCCTCATCGGCTCAACCATGGTGACACTCTCACCGGATCAAAGGGTCACCGATGACCCACTCGCGATTGACCAGGAGGTCAGCACATGAATGCTTCACAAATAGTTCGTAGAGCTTTAGCTTTGGGAGCAATTGTTACCGTTGTTATCGGCATTGTTGCGGCCACCCTTGGTGCGCTTGTTGCGCAGCTGGAGGGCATGCTTGGGGCGCTGGTGGGCGCCGGTATCGGTTTTGCCCTCTTGGGCCTTACGCCCGTCAGCATCATC
>DEZY01000041.1:14852-15413 GCA_002365735.1 Actinobacteria bacterium UBA3120 | reverse complement strand
CGCCCGTCAGCATCATCTGGGGCTTCAAGCTGGGCAAAGGTGATGTTCTTTCGCCCGGATTTTTTGCCGCCGTGTTAGGAACGTGGCTGGTGAAATTTGTCGTGTTTCTTGCTGCGGTGTTCTGGTTGGGCGATCAGGCGTGGCTCAATGCCACGACACTGTTTTTGACCATCGTGGCCTCGGTCTTGGCCGGGTTAGTTACCGACTTGGTCGTGGTGGCGCGCTCTCGGATGCCCTATGTCGATGTTTCGTTGCCAGGAGACAAACCCTCCGAGTAATCGAAATTTGCCCCTAATGGCCCGTCAGTGGAGCAATGAGTCGTGACACTAGCGAGGGTCTCCCGGTCTTTGACTCGATGTAATCGGCCACCCCAACTCCGGTAATGGCGGCAGTCGCACCGAGATAACGCAGCGGCTCTAATTCCCACTGAGGTGACTGGTGGCCCACCAGGGGAAGTTCAGTCCGTGCGGAGGGCTCTCCGGCAATGAGATCCGCGAGGGTGAGCCCGGCTAGGTGGGAGAGACCAACCCCATCGCCCACATATCCGCCCGCACGGCCAAT
>DEZY01000041.1:9527-14668 GCA_002365735.1 Actinobacteria bacterium UBA3120 | reverse complement strand
CACCCACGTATCCGCCCGCACGGCCAATTCCCGAATTCTCATCAAAAGTCACCGACGCGTGCCAATCCCTGGGGACACCGAGCACACCGCCCCAGGTGTGAGTGATGGAGGCGGAAGCGAGCGGGGGGAACATTTCTTTGAGAGTGTGCTCGAGGGCCGAAAAAACTGCTGGTACGCGATCATAGGATTGCTTTATCCGACTGCCGAAGTGATAGGGCGCCCCCCGACCCCCAAAAGCAATCCGGTTATCGGCTGTTCTTTGGCCATAAATAACCAACGATCGAAAATCGGAAAAGGTCATGCCGTGGTTCAGGCCGATGTCGTCAAAGAGTGAATCCGGCAGAGGCTCGGTAGCAATCATCAGCGAATACAGCGGAAGACTGTGGCGACGGGTTTGTTTTAGTGCGGATCGGTAGCCCTCCATGGCGTCGATCACCACATCACAGGCGATACTCCCGCGGTTGGTGACGACTTTCCCCGGCATATAGTGAAGAACTTCAGTTTTCTCAGCAATACGAACACCGGTGTCGTCGAGAGCGCGGGCCAGCCCTCGAACAAGTTTCGCTGGATGTATTCGAGCGCAGGCTGGGTCAAATACTCCCCCCAAGGAGTGAGTGGCTCCCAGCGTGTCGGACGCCTCGCGCCATTCAAGCTTGTCAACGCCCAATATGTTTGCCTCATCGAGGGATTCGTGTGCCCGGTGCACCTGGATGTTATTTCGCGCAATAACAGTGGTGCCACCTTGTACAAAATCACAGTCAATATCGAGATCACTCGCCCATTTCCCCACTGACGCCACGGCATCCACCATGGCTTTGCGCAGTGCTCGGGCGGGGGCAACACCGTGACGATTGATAAGGCTCTGGGCTCCGGTGGGGAACAAAGCTGAAACCCAGCCGCCATTGCGGCCAGATGCGCCAAAGCCTGCGACCTCTTTTTCCACAATTAACACCCGCATGTCGGGCCGCATTTTTGTGAGAGCCAAGGCTGTCCACAGTCCGGTGTAGCCGGCACCCATGATGACCACGTCGTAGTGCGACGAAGCTTCGTTAGAGCTCAGTGGCGCCCTCGGTGTGATGGTCTCCGTGAGCGTGTCATGCCACAGCGAGAGGGTGGAATATGGCCCCACCGAACTAGATGAGTTTGCTGGCCCGCGTGAGAACATCGCGCAGGATTGCTTCAATTTCAGCAAATTCCTCGGGTCCGATCGTCAGCGGTGGTGCCAATTGAATGACGGGATCACCGCGATCATCGGCGCGGCAATAAAGCCCCGCTTCGAAGAGTGCTTTCGAGAGGAAGCCTCGCAGGAGCTTCTCGGACTCTTCATCGTTGAAAGTTTCCTTGGTTTCTTTGTTCTTCACCAGTTCGATTCCAAAGAAATATCCAGCGCCTCGCACGTCGCCCACAATGGGGATATCGAGCAGTTTTTCTAGCGCGGCACGGAATTTGGGCGAGTTCTTGCGAACATGCTCATTGATTCCTTCTTCTTCGAAAATCTTCAGATTTTCGAGAGCCACAGCAGCGGACACGGGGTGCCCCCCAAAGGTGTAGCCGTGATAAAAGGTGGTGTCTCCCTTACTAAAGGGTTCATAGAGGCGATCGCTGGCGATCATGGCACCCAGTGGCGAGTAACCCGAAGTCATGCCCTTTGCGCACGTAATGATGTCTGGTGTTACGCCAAAACGCTTCATTGCGAAGTAGTCACCGATCCGACCAAAAGCGGTAATCGTTTCATCTGCGACCATGAGCACGTCGTATTCGTCGCAAATCTCACGAACCCGTTCAAGATAACCTGGAGGAGGCGGGAAGCAGCCACCCGAGTTTTGAACCGGTTCCACGAAGACTGCCGCGACGCTGTCGGCACCCTCGAACTCAATTGCTTCAGCGATTCGGTTTGCGGCCCACAAGCCGAAGGCTTTTTCGTCCCCCCGGAATTCTTCAGGCGCACGGTAAAAGTTGGTGTTGGGGACCTTTATGCCACCAGGGACGAGTGGTTCGAATGGGATTTTGGCTTCAGGGATTCCGGTAATACTCAATGCCCCCTGCGGCGTCCCATGATAGGCGACCGCCCGACTGATTACTTTGGTCTTCGTGGGTTTTCCGGTGAGTTTGAAGTATTGTTTGGCAAGCTTCCAGGCACTTTCAACGGCTTCGCCGCCACCAGAAGTAAAGAACACGCGATTTAGATCACCGGGTGCAAGCTGAGCAAGTCGCTCGGCCAAAAGGATCGCACTCGGGTGGGCGTATGACCATATTGGGAAAAACGCCAGCTCCTCGGCTTGTTTGGCTGCGGCTTGGGCAAGCTCTTTACGCCCGTGCCCCGCTTGAACTACGAAAAGCCCCGAAAGCCCATCAAAGTACTTGTTGCCCTGGTCATCCCAGATGTATGCGCCTTCGCCCTTAGTGATGATCGGCACGTGGTGGCCTTCATAGTAGGTCGAGTGCCGGGTGAAGTGCATCCAGAGATGGTTGCGAGCCTTGTCGGCGAGTTGGTCACTGCCTGATTCGGTGACGTACTGCGGTGTGGTTGTCATTTGGTTCCCCAATTGTAGGTTTGTTTGCGAAGGCCGAGATAGATGAAGGTTTCCGTGGAAACGACTCCCGGGATCTTTCTGATCTGGGAGTTTGTGACTCGTAGTAAGTGGTCATCGTCTTCGGCTACGCATTCAGCCAGAAGATCGTACTTCCCTGTTACCAGAACCAGATACGAGATCTCGGGTAGTGGTTCTAATTGCTGCGATACCGCCTCCACATCACCGTGTACTTTGATGGCGATCATTGCCGAACGTGAAAATCCGACCTCAGCGGGATCTGTGACGGCGACGATTTGCATTACGCCCTGCTCATGCATTTTTTGAACCCGTTGACGCACTGCCGCTTCAGAGAGACCGACCGCTTTGCCAATCGTCGCATAAGGCCTGCGACCGTCTTGCTGAAGTTGCTCGATGATGGCGCGAGACGCGTCATCGAGGGGGGCTGGTTTACGGGCCATGTCCTCAGCATGCCCGCAATTTCACCAAAAATCAAGTGTTTTCGTCTCTTAATGGCAAATAATCAACGAAAACCGCATTATATTGGCCAATAAACTAGTGAAACCGGGCAAATTCCGCTACGGTGAGGCTATCCCTATTTGGAGGAATATATGACAAAAGAGTTGAAGAATTTCGTGGGTGGAGAATTTGTCGACACCCAAAACGGATCCGTAAGTGAACTTGTTAACCCTTCCACCGGGGAAGTGTTTGCCACCGCGCCAATTTCGGGCGCAGCTGATCTTGACCGTGCCTATGGTGTAGCTGCCAAAGCTTTCGAGTCTTGGAAAAACTCCACGCCATCGGAACGCCAGCAGGCTCTATTAACAATTGCAGATACATTTGAGGCCCACGCACAAGAGCTCGTTGATATTGAGAGTGAAAATACTGGCAAGCCGATTCCGGTCACCATGGAGGAGGAACTTCCACCCATGATTGACCAAATCAAGTTTTTCGCAGGTGCAGCCCGAATCCTTGAGGGCAAGGCTGCGGGTGAATATATGTCCGGATTTACCTCAATGGTGCGGAGGGAGCCGATAGGGGTAATCGGTCAGGTAACCCCGTGGAATTACCCCATGATGATGGCTGTATGGAAGTTCATTCCAGCAATCGCGGCGGGAAACACCGTCGTGCTCAAGCCAAGTGACACAACTCCTGCGTCAACTCTGAAAATGGCCGAGCTGATTGCACAATCGGGTGCGCTGCCCGACGGAGTTTTTAACGTTGTATGTGGTGATCGAGATACGGGCAAGGAACTGGTCGAACATAAGACGCCGCAAATGGTGTCCATCACTGGATCGGTACGAGCTGGCATGGCGGTCGCAGCTTCGGCGGCATCGGATGTCAAGCGGGTTCATCTAGAACTTGGCGGGAAAGCTCCGGTTGTCATTTTTGATGACGCTGACATCGAGGCTGCCGCGGAGTGGCTGGCTGTGGCCGGTTTCTTCAATGCGGGCCAAGACTGCACCGCTGCCACCAGAATGCTGGTAGCGCCAAGGATCTACGACGACTTCGTAGCTGCAATTGCCGAACAGGCGGTCGGAACTTCAACCACGTTTGAAGACGGCCCGACTGGCGAGGGATTTGTGCCCCCCGTGAACAACACAGACCAAATGGATCGGGTGCTGGGCTTTATTGAGCGCGCGCCAAAGCATGCACAGATAGTTGCGGGGGGTGCGCGTCAAGGTAGCCGCGGTTACTACATTTCACCGACTGTCGTGGCAGGTCTTAAACAGGACGACGAAATGATCCAAAATGAAGTTTTTGGTCCGGTGATTACCGTCCAGAAATTTGACGACGAAGCGCAGGCTCTGGCATACGCCAATGGGGTGGACTACGGCCTTGCATCCTCTGTCTGGACCAAAGACTTTGGCCGCGCAATGCGCATGGCCAAGGGTCTGGATTTCGGTTGTGTCTGGATAAATACCCACATCCCAATGGTGGCTGAAATGCCACACGGTGGATTCAAGCATTCAGGATATGGCAAGGACCTATCTATGTACGGGTTCGAGGACTACACCCGGATCAAGCACGTTATGGCTAATTTAGAAAGTTAAGCGGAGCCGTTACCTCGGCCTCATTGCACAACCCCAAAGGTTAAGGGCAGGAGCATTAACGCTCCTGCCCTTAACCGTGTTAATGAGTTACTAAGGGTTAGTTGCCACCCTCGTTGAGTGTCACTTCAATGGGAGCGAAACCATCTCCGGTGGTATCCAAACCTTCAGCGGAAAGGGCTGCATTAGCCGCTTCAGCGTATTGGTTCGTGTATGCCTCGGCTGGTGGTTCAGCGGTGATGATTGTTGCCCCTTCAAGGTTCTTGGTGTTCAGGGAAACGTTCACTGTCTGAGCCCACAGTTCCGGCTCGATCATGCCAACACCCATGGGTGAAGGCCAGACCAGCTTGTTGACCTCGTTCATCATCCAGAGTTGGTGGCTTG
The DNA here is from genome assembly GCA_002365735.1 of Actinobacteria bacterium UBA3120. GTDB lineage: Bacteria > Actinomycetota > Actinomycetes > S36-B12 > S36-B12 > UBA4592. The sequence continues at coordinate 9,702 of DEZY01000041.1, read as the reverse complement.
CACCAAGTTTGGAGCCATTTGCGGTGATGATGTCAGCACACTCCTGTGCATTATCGCGGCAATGGATCCAGCCCTGGAGCGATGCAGTAACAAAGCGCTGCGTGGTGTCCTGGTACGTCGCATCGCTGAGACGCTCTTCGGATGCCCACACTGCGTCGTTGTACATAGCGGTACC
>DEZY01000041.1:0-9309 GCA_002365735.1 Actinobacteria bacterium UBA3120 | reverse complement strand
GGTACAACTCGCCCGTATCAGGATTAATGGATTCCAGTACTTGGGCGTACTCGTTGTAGGTCATGGCTTGTGCGGCATCAATCTCGCGATTGAGTAGCGCTTGCATGTCAAACTGCTGCTGAACGAGTTCCACATCACTAGCTGGATCAAGCCCGGCCTTAGTCATTCCAGCGAACAGTTCATATTCATTTCCAAATCCCCAGTTGCCGACAATCTTTCCGTCAAGATCAGCAGCGGTGGTGATGTTGGAATCTGCCCATGAAACTTGTAGTGTTCCGGAGGTTTGATATACCTGTGCTACGTCAACAATTCCAGCACCTTGTTCACGTGATGCTAGGGCCTTGGGGACCCAGGAGATGGCAAAGTCTGCCCCACCCTGAGCAAGCACAGTCTGGGGAACGATATCAACGCCGCCTTCGAGAATAGTTACGTCAAGGCATTGATCCTCGTAGTAGCCCAAGTCCTTAGCGGCGTAATAGCCACCGAACTGAGCTTGCACGAACCACTGAAGTTGCAGAGAAACAGGCGTGAGTTCAGTGCAGGCACCCTCATCAGTGGCAGTTTCTTCTGCCGCAGTTTCCTCAGCGACAGTTTCTTCAGCGGTCGCGGCGTCTGAAGTCTCAGCTGCCGTGTCATCGCTACTGCTACACGCAGATAGCAATAGAAGACCCGAAGCGGCCACAGCCACTACGCGAATCCAACTTTTCTTTTGATTCATTCTTCCTCCTTATTTGATTGATTGACGAAAAATTTAAGCAGTTGTGGTGACCTGAGCCGTGCGCGGTGTGACAAGTCGTTCAAGTGCAATGATCGCAAGGTAAAAGATCAACCCCGTGATAATCGCAGCCAACACATAGGCCCACGCTCGACCATAAGCAGTATTAGCGGCCGCGCTTGCGATTCTACTGCCAAGGCCCTGTTGCGGCCCACCGAAATACTCAGCGACAAGAGCTGCGATAACTGCGAGTGGTGCAGCAATCTTGAGCCCAGTAAAAAAGAACGGAATTGCGTTAGGAATGCGGAGCACTCGAAGTGTGGTTCGAGGTGTGGCGTTCAGAGAGCGCATCAGTTCGAGCTGAGTGGCATTGACTTGAATGAGTCCTCGAGTAACGTTGACGAAAATGGGAAAAAGTACGATTATCGCGGTGACCAGTACTCGTGGAGTCCTGCTCGTAATGTTGAACATATTGTTTAAAATTGGCGTTAAAGCAATGATCGGAACAGTTGCCAACCCAGCCGCGAGTGGGGCTGCCAACTTGTCAACGGTGATGAACCTTTGGGCAAGCAGTGCCGTGATCAAACCGAGCACGGTTCCGAAAATTAGTCCCAGGAAAGCAGTCGTGGCGGTGTAATAGGCGGCACCCCACATCAGCGTGGCACCTGAGGAGAACTCAGAGGCGATCAGGCTGGGCGCCGGAAGCAGGAAAGGCTTAAGGTCCTGAACTACCACCAGCAGTTGCCAGCCACCAAGAAATATTGTGGCCACCAAGATTGGGGGCCACACATAACCCAGCTTGGTATTCATCAGATTTCGCCCCGGTGCGAAGAAGACGTGGAGTTGGAAGTGTCATGAACTCGCAGGGCTTCGCGAACTGAGGTGACACAGCGAAAGAAATGATCTGACTCCCGAGTCATTTCGTTTCGATCACCAAGGTTCACCTCAATTTCGGCTGTGATGCGACCCGGCCGAGGCGACATCACTACGACCCGGTCAGAGAGGTACACAGCCTCGGGGATGGAATGAGTCACGAACACGATCGTTTTACCGGTCTCCATCCGAATTTTGAGCAGTTCATTTTGCATGCGCTCGCGGGTCATTTCATCCAATGCGCCAAATGGTTCATCCATGAGAAGTAGCGGGGGGTCGACCGCGAGGGAACGGGCGATGGCAACCCGCTGCTGCATACCTCCAGAAAGTTCCCAGGGTCGGTGGTGAGCAAAATCGGAAAGTTGAACCATGTCAAGAAGCTCGGCGGATCGCTCCTGCCGTTGGGACTTTTGCCACCCAGCAAGTTCAAGTGGGAGCTCAATGTTCCTGGTAACCGTGCGCCAATCGAAAAGGGCGGCTTGCTGGAATGCGATTCCGTATAAACGCTCTTTGCGGGCCTCCTCGGGGGACTTACCAGCAACCTGAACACTGCCCGAGTCGAACGCGGTGAGGTCGCCAATGACTCGCAGGAGCGTGCTTTTTCCACAGCCGGAGGGGCCGATGAGCGAAATGAACTCCCCGGTATGGACATCGAGGTGTACGTCGGAGAGCGCCGTGACCTCATTGGGATTACCAACATTGAACACTTTTGATAGGCCAGAGATGGCAAGAGCACTTCCTGGATTCTTCGAGTCCAGTTGAGTGGGTGTCATGTGAGCCCTTTCTTAGGAAGGTTTCGGGTCAGTAGTACGTCGACAGCTGCGATTACGGCGGCTACTACAAGGCCTAATGCAATTGCGCCGAACACAGCTACATAAACCTTTGCGGGCTGGGAGGTGGTTTCGCGTGCATACTCGACCATGAGTCGGCCGATTCCACCGCGAACTCCGGTGGAGATTTCAGCAACGACAGTGCCGACGACACTGGCGGCTGCAGAGACTTTTAATGCAGGGACCAGATAAGGAATGCTCGAGGGAAAGCGAAGTTTCCACAGCACTTTGTTGTTCGAGGCGGCATATGAACGCATGAGTTCGAGTGAGGTTGGACTCGGGGCGTGGAGTCCGCGCAGCGCTCCGATAGAGAGTGGAAAGAATGCCAGGTAAGCGGCGATGAACATCACCGAATACGTCGTTGACCATTGAACTGGTCCAAAGCTGATTTGGTTTCCGATTCCTACAATCAGCGGTGCAAGTGCGATCAATGGGACGGTTTGCGAGGCAATTACGAATGGCAGTAATCCACGTTCCATAAATAGAAAACGTTGCATCACTATCGCCAAAATCAGCCCGACCGTGACGCCGATCACGAAACCCCCGAGTGCCAAAGTGAACGAGTAACTCGCGGCAGAGACCACTGCTTGGAAAACCGTAGTCTCTGATCCCCGCACTTCTGGAACCGTGAAGCCCGAAAGCATGGTCCATACATGCGGCATGGCTTGATCGGAAGTGTTAAAAGGCAGCTCGATGAGAGTGCCAACGAACTTGGTGAGCTCCCACATAATTGCGATGAGCGCAATTCCGGCAAGAGCCCACAGCAACGAAACGCTTCCCTTTGCGATTCGTTCCCGTGTGGCAGACATGTTTACTCCGTGGCCAGCCGTTTTTCAACGACGGAGGGAATTATCTTCTCGCCATATTCAGCCAATGTGTGCTCTTTGTCGTCATGCTGCAAATAGAGCGCGAACTGATCAACGCCAAGGCTCTTGAGTTCCTCTAGTCGCCGGATCTGCTCCTCAGGAGGGCCAATAATGCAAAAGCGATCAATGATTTCGTCAGGGACAAAGTCGGCATGGGTATTTCCTGCTTGACCGTGCTGGTTGTAGTCGTAGCCTTTACGTCCTTTGATGTAGTCGGTCAATGCTTGGGGGATTCCACCATCGTTTTCGCCATATCGTTCGACAATGTCAGCCACGTGGTTTCCGACCATGCCGCCGAACCACCGCAGTTGATCGCGAGCATGGGCAAGATCTTCGGTGACGTATGCGGGGGCTGCAACGCAAATCTTTACATCGTCGGGGTTGCGGCCGGCAGCTTTGGCAGCGTCCTTAACCGCCTTGATTGTCCATTCGACGATTGCCGGGTCGGCAAGTTGAAGAATGAATCCATCGCCCACTTCTCCGGTTAAGGCCAGCATCTTGGGGCCGTACGCAGCAACCCACACCGGCGTGCGACTTTCTGAGGCCCAAGGAAGTCGAAGGTCGTTGCCCTTGTATTCGATGGTTTCGCCATTCACCAAGCCCTTAATATCAATCACAGATTGACGCAGGTCGGCAACGCTCACCGGCTTACCATTGGTGACGCGAACTGCTGAATCACCTCGGCCAATTCCGATTACGGTTCGGTTGCCATACATCTCATTGAGGGTGGCGAATACGGACGCGGTGACGGTGATGTCCCGCGTAGCAGGATTGGTAACCATCGGGCCGACCGTGATGTTCCGAGTTTCATTGAGAATCTTGCTATAAATTACGTAGGGCTCTTCCCACAAAATATGTGAGTCGAAAGTCCAGACGTATTTAAAGCCGTAAGTCTCTGCTCTTCGAGCAAGATCTACGACTCGTGCGGCCGGGGGAGTGCACTGGAGAACAACACCAATATCCATGAAAACAACCTTTCCTTTGGGGCTAACTGTGATTAACGATTTTGGGGGAAACCTAAGTCAACTGAACTCGTTGCCGGGTCCGGCCAGCGCGATGTGACTGTTTTTGTGTGGGTATAGAACTCAATTCCTGCAGGTCCATACATATTTGCATCTCCGAACAAAGATGATTTCCATCCGCCGAAACTGTAGTAGGCGACGGGGACTGGAATGGGCACGTTAATACCTACCATTCCCACCTGAATGTCGAATTGGAATTGACGAGCAGCCCCACCATCTCGAGTGAAAATGGCGGTGCCGTTTCCATATTGGTGGTCGTTGATCAGCTCAACGGCCTCCTCGTACGTGTCGACTCGAATGACCGAAAGAACAGGACCAAAGATTTCCTCGTCGTAGACCTTCATTCCTGGGCGAACATGATCAATTACTGAAGGGTTAAGGAAGTAGCCTTTTTCCGGGAGAACGCCATCCCGCCCATCAATAACAACAGTTGCACCTTCCGCCGCGGCGCCGGCGAGATAAGAAGCCACTTTGTCTCGATGCCCTTGAGTGATCAGGGGTCCCATTTCATTGACGGGATCTGTACCGGGTCCCACCTTAAGTGCCGGGATTCTCGCCGAGATCGCCTCAATGAGTGGATCGGCAACGTCGCCCACAGCAACGATAACTGAGATCGCCATGCACCTTTCGCCCGCTGAACCGAATCCGGCGCTCACGGACGCATCGGCGGCCATATTGATGTCGGCATCGGGCAAAACCACCATGTGATTTTTAGCCCCACCGAGTGCCTGCACTCGCTTTCCGTTGGCAGTCCCGGTTGAGTAAATGTATTTTGCGATCGGAGTTGAGCCGACAAAACTGACAGCTGCGATATCAGGGTGTTCCAAAATAGTGTCTACCGCGACTTTGTCACCGTGGACAACATTGAGAACGCCGTTGGGCAGGCCCGCCTCTGTGAGCAACCGAGCCAACAACACAGTGACTGAAGGATCCTTTTCGCTCGGCTTAAGGATAAAAGTATTACCTGCGGCAATACCGTTGGTGAGCATCCACAACGGCACCATTGCCGGGAAGTTAAACGGGGTGATGCCCGCGACAACCCCGAGTGGTTGCTTAATCGAGTACACATCAACACCACCAGAAACCTGCTCGCTGAATCCGCCTTTCATGTGGGAAGGGATTCCGCAGGCAAACTCAATGTTCTCAATCCCACGGGCTAGTTCGCCGGCGGCATCGCTGGGCACTTTCCCATGCTCAATTGAGACGAGCTCTGCAATCTCATTGCGATGGGCAACCACCAATTCCCGGAATCTGAACATGATCTCGGCCTTCTTGGACAACGATGTGGCGCGCCAGGCAGGGAAAGCTGCTTTGGCAATTGCAATCGCCGAATTCATCTCGCTCACGCTGGCCAGACCAACCTGCGCTTGCTGTTCCCCTAACGCGGGATTAAAGACTGGACCAAAATTCCCGGATGTCGGTGTTACGTCCTGCCCGTTAATCCAATGGGGGATAGTTCGCATTTGTTTCTCCTTAGATAGCTCATGAGCGCCTAGTTGGGAATTTAAATCACGTTCAGCCTGGTGCAGGGGTTAGATCAGATATTGACTCAGTCCGCGCTTGAGGAACTTACCGTGACCCATGTGACCCAGATACGCGTTGTTGTCAACAACTACTTTGCCACGTGAGAGAACAGTGTCGACGTGACCGTCCACATTGAACCCCTCCCATGCTGAGTGATCCATATTCATGTGGTGAGTCTTGTGGTAGCCAATTTCTGTGCGTCCCGCAGGGTTGTAGATCACGATGTCGGCGTCTGAGCCCGGGGCAATAACCCCTTTCTGCGGATATAGACCAAACATCCGAGCCGGGGTTGTCGAGGTGATTTCAACCCAACGCTGGAGTGAGATTTTGCCTTCGACAACACCCTGGTACAGCAGGTCCATTCGGTGCTCAACGGATCCAATTCCGTTTGGGATCGCAGAAAAGTTTCCTAAGCCAAGTTCTTTTTGCTCTTTGAAACAAAATGGGCAGTGGTCGGTGCTAACGATCGAGAGGTCGTTTGTCCGAAGATATTTCCACAGTTCCTCATGGTGCCCCTCGGCTTTAGAGCGAAGTGGTGTTGAGCAGACCCATTTCGCTCCTTCAAATCCAGGTTGAGAGAGTTGCTCTTCGAGTGAAAGATAGAGGTATTGCGGGCACGTCTCACCAAACACATTCCACGCGTCGTCTTTTGCTTCCTGCAAGATTTTGACGGCTTGCTTAGCCGACATATGGACCACGTATAACGGTGCACCGGTCATGCGAGCCAACATGATCGCTCGATTCGTGGCCTCCGCCTCGGTTTCCCAAGGTCGGGTAAGTGCGTGGTACTTGGGGTCGGTCTTGCCAGCGGCCAAAGCCTGTGACACCAGAACATCAATTGCAATACCATTTTCAGCATGCATCATGATCATGCTGCCATTGTTGGCAGCCGTCTGCATGGCGCGCAAGATTTGACCGTCATCGCTGTAGAACACGCCCGGGTAGGCCATGAATAATTTGAAACTGGTAATACCTTCATTGACGAGTTCGTCCATGGCCTTGAGAGAGTCGTCGTCGACGCCACCGATGATTTGGTGGAATGCGTAGTCGATGTGCGTGTTTCCACGCGCCTTCTCATGCCATGCGGCAAGACCGTCTTGGACCCGCTCACCGAATTTCTGCACAGCAAAGTCAATAATGGTGGTGGTTCCACCCCAGGCAGCGGCGCGTGTTCCGGTGTCAAATGTGTCCGATGCGAACGTGCCACCAAAAGGTAACTCCATGTGGGTGTGTGAATCGATCCCGCCCGGAATCACATATTTGCCAGCGGCATCAATCACCACATCCGCTGTCGAGGTCAGCTCGTTACCTAGCGAAGTATCGCCGGGGGTAAGGACTGCAGCTATCTTCTCGCCGTCAATCAACACATCAGCAGCGATCGCGCCCTGCGGCGAAACCACCAAACCATTTTTGATCAAAGTTGTCATGCTAGCTCCTCAAGCCAGGGGGCGAACTAGGGGCGAACGAGATCTTGGTAGGCATCAGGACGACGATCACGGTAGAACTGCCAGCGCGTCCGCACCGTGGTGATCAACTCAAGATCTAAGTCGCGAACTATGAGTTCGGACTTATAGGCGTCGCCCTTTTCACCAACATAACTACCTTCAGGGTCAATGAAATATGACTGTCCATAAAAGTCGTCGTCTCCGAGATCTTCGATCCCGACCCGGTTTATTGCTCCCACGTAATATTCGTTGGCGACCGCCGCGGCTGGTTGTTCGATGCTCCATAGGTACTGGGACAATCCGCGTGAGGTGGCAGACGGATTGAACACAATTTGGGCCCCGTTGAGCCCGAGGGCCCGCCAGCCTTCGGGGAAATGGCGGTCGTAGCAGATATAAACGCCGACTTTGCCCACGGCGGTGTCAAAGACGGGGTAGCCGCCATTGCCGGGACGGAAGTAGAACTTCTCCCAGAAACCCTTGACGTGGGGGATGTGCTGTTTGCGATATTTACCCAGATAGCTTCCATCGGCATCAATTACCGCGGCAGTGTTGTACAGGTAGCCCGGTCCGGCATCTTCATACATGGGCAAGACCATGACCATTTCTAATTCGCGTGCCAGTGCCTGAAATCTTTCCGTCGTGGGGCCTGGGATGGCCTCCGCATAGGCGTAGTATTCGGCGTCTTGCACCTGACAGAAGTAGGGCCCGTAGAAGAGCTCCTGAAAACAAATAATCTTCACCCCTGCAGCGGCAGCTTCTCGAGCATATTCCTCGTGCTTAACGATCATAGATTCCTTGTCCCCGGTCCAATCTGTCTGAACCAACGCGGCACGCACAACGCTCATGTAAAACTCCAATTCAATGGGATGGCGGCCGGAAAGGATTTCCGGCCTCAAACTTGCCAAAGTATATGATCTTGCCCGGCTGTAAGGGGCGAATTATTGAAAATGTATACGAAACTGTGACGTCGCGCACCTGGGTGACATTCGTGACGAAGTTGTGACAATAAATCTTGACTAACACCACTGGTTGGGCATCCATCGGGCTAAGATCGGCTCCAGAGAATTGGCAATACATGCCGATCCGAGAGGAACTCGAATGAATACGCACCGCACAGACGCAATAGTCGCAATCGCACAAGGAATGCGCTCTTCGGTTTCGCGTCGCCGATTACTCCAAGCAGCCGGCATCGGTTCCGCGGCCATGGTGGCTACCGCCTGCGGAACCGGTTCATCTGATTCAACGGAAGCGTCGGCAGCGGAAGACATGTCCGATTCAGAAATGGTAGTCAATTGGTCCAACTGGCCGCTTTACCTCGACGAGGACGATGACACAGGTAGCAATCCAAGCCTCGAGGAATTTCAATCCTCCACCGGAATTGACGTGACCTACACGCCAGACATCAACGACAATAATGAGTTTTACGCCAAAGTACGAACCCAACTCGAACAAGGTCAAGACATTGGTCGTGACATGGTTGTTCTCACTGACTGGATGGCGGCTCTGTGGATCCAAAGTGGTTACGCTCAAAAGTTGGACAAAGCAATTATTCCCAACGCGGTCAATCTGATCCCACGCCTCGCAGTAGTTGAGTTCGATGCAGATCGCAGTTACTCCTTGCCGTGGCAGGGAGGATTTGCGGGGCTCGGGTACAACATTCCCGCGTTGAAAGAAGCCACGGGCCAGGACTCCATGCAGTCCCTTGACCAACTCTTTGATCCTGCCTTGAAGGGCCGAATCACGGTGCTGTCAGAAATGCGCGACACCATGGGGTGCATTTTGGGTTCGCTCGGCTACGACGCTGCTGATTTCACGGACGCTCAATTTGAAGAAGCAATCGCAGTATTGACCAAGAACGTGGATAGCGGTCAAATTCGTCAGGTAACCGGCAACGACTACATCGCCGCCATGGACAGCGGAGATGTGATCGCGGTAATTGGCTGGTCGGGCGATGTTATTGCCTTAGGTGAAGACTTCGGCTTTAGTCTGCCCGAAAGTGGCGGGATGCTGTGGACGGACAACATGCTGATTCCT
>DEZY01000071.1 GCA_002365735.1 Actinobacteria bacterium UBA3120 | reverse complement strand
GGGAGCCGGTTAACCGGCTCCCCCTCAACGTGTCTGCTCCCACATTTTCGAAGCGGTGCGGGCCTGCTCGACAGCGGAACATACGAGCTGTCAAACAGCCGTAGCTAACTAACTTTCCACACTTGTTGCCGGCCTAGGTGAGCGCTGGGCGCCACATGGTGGTCACGGTTGGTCCTTCAGCAACGGCGAACTCGCCAACCTGCTCGAATCCGTAACGTTGGTAGAGAGGAATGTTCGCTGGGTTACTGGCTTCAAGGTAGGCGGGCATACGTGCTTGGTCTACCCAAATCAAGTTGTCGGCTAGCAGGGAGAACCCAGTGCCGTGTCCGCGGTGATCTGTGTGAGTGCCAAGCAAGGAAAGGTAATAGTGCGGTTCACCCATGGGGCGCATTTCTTCAAAGCCCTGCATCAGTTGCATTATTCGTCCGGCCTGTTGCTTGCCGACGAGGTCAATAAAAAGGGGCTCGACGTCGGCTTCAAGCTCTGCTGGGAACTCCCGTGCCCCTGGCGGAAACCACACTGAAGCTGATTCGGCATTCTTGGTGAGCCACACACTGTCTTGGTGCGCTCGCGCGCCGCGAAGATAATAATTCCACCACTGGGAGAGTTGGGCCCTTCTCAATAGGGGGTCAGGAAATGCCCAACTCCAGGTTGGGTCCCAATAAAAGGAGTCGGCCAATATTTCAACGACTCGGGGAATCTCACCGTCTCGCGCAGTGTGGACCATGGGGCAAGTGTGTCGCATGGTGGGAGAAGTCTATTTCTGGTCTACGTTTGCCATATGTCGATTAACAATGAAAATGTAGAACAAGTACCTGAGTCCGTGGTCACTGAGACCCCGGTGGCTCCTCCCGTTGTGCAAATGCCACCAAAACCCACTATTGACCAGTTTGGAAACCCGATTAGCCCGAAATCTCGGCTTGCTGCTGCGCTGCTGGCGTGGTTCCTAGGTGTGATTGGGGTTCACCGCTTTTACGTGGGCAAGGTCGGCACGGGAATCCTCATGATCGTGACGCTCGGAGGGCTGGGTATCTGGGTTTTGATCGACTTCATTGTGATTTTGGTGGGATCGTTTAAGGACAAAGAAGGTCGAGTGTTGATTAACTGGTCCTAGGGGAGGCTGAGTTGGCCCCACTAGAGGTACGATTGGGCCTATGAGTAGTGACACACCAGAACCAGCGGTGGGCCCGGCGCAAGTAAGTGCGCCCGCAGGGTCGATTTGGGAGGAAGCAGCTCATCAGCCGGTGATTGGACTGCCGGCAGCCCCTAGTGCTTCAGGCAATTCGATCGCGGCCCTGGTGCTGTCGATAGCTTCCTGGGTGATTTTCCCCATCGTGCTCGCGATTGTGGCGTTAGTTTTTGCCAGTAAGGCGGAGAAGGAAATCACCGCCAGTCACGGTTCCATTGGTGGGGAGCCGCTGGTCACCGCATCAAAAATAGTTGCCTGGGTCAATATTGGCGTCTATACGGCCTTGGTAGTCTTAGGAATTCTGGCCCTATTTTTCCTCACGATCCTTGGGGTTTCGGGGAATTAGAGCCCTTAGGGGGACCCCGGTGAATGGGGTCAAGTGAGGGAAGGTAGTCTTCCCAGTCGTGCCTGACCCCCTCAGGCACGCTCTCGCGCGCCGCAGGCAAGATTTGCGACGCGAGGTGGTAAATCCACCGGAGAATCCTACGATTTTAAGCGTAGTTGGGCGCCACGCGGCGCACGACACGCCCGAGCGCGTGGGTCGTTCCGGTTAACCGAAAACGAACGAGAAGTCAGGAGAGGCGCAACGTGCCTACCATCCAGCAGCTGGTCCGCAAGGGCCGGCAGGACAAGGTCTCCAAGAAGAATGCCCCGGCCCTTAAAGGCAGCCCACAGCGGCGCGGGGTCTGTACCCGTGTGTACACAACTACCCCCAAGAAGCCGAACTCCGCGCTTCGCAAAGTAGCCCGGGTGCGGTTGACCTCCCAGGTGGAAGTCACCGCTTACATCCCTGGGGTTGGCCACAATCTGCAGGAGCACTCAATTGTGCTGGTGCGTGGTGGTCGAGTTCGCGATCTTCCCGGTGTTCGTTACAAAGTCATCCGCGGCGCACTTGACGCACAAGGCGTTAAGGACCGCAAGCAGGCACGGTCCCGCTACGGCGCAAAGAAGGAGAAGGCCTAATGCCTCGTAAGGGTCCAGCACCAAAGCGACCAATCGTTATTGACCCAGTGTATGGAGTACCGATTGTTACCCAGCTGATCAATAAGGTTCTTCTCGATGGAAAGCGTTCCGTGGCAGAGCGCGCTGTTTATGGCGCCCTTGAAGGGTGCCTGGAGAAGTCCGGCACCGATCCCGTACAAACTCTCAAGCGAGCTTTGGACAATATTCGCCCGACCTTGGAAGTTCGCTCTCGCCGGGTTGGTGGCGCTACCTACCAGGTTCCCGTCGAGGTAAAGCCCGGCCGCTCAACAACTTTGGCACTGCGTTGGCTCGTAAGCTACTCACGCAAACGCCGCGAAAAAACCATGACCGAGCGTCTCATGAACGAAATCTTGGATGCATCAAATGGTCTCGGTGCAGCGGTGAAGAAGCGTGAAGACATCCATAAAATGGCGGAAGCTAATAAGGCGTTCGCTCATTACCGCTGGTAACACTCAGACGTAAAATTAAACTAATAGAGAAAAACGGAGAAACTCGTGTCAACAGGTACAGTCCTCGACCTCGCCAAGGTCCGCAACATTGGGATCATGGCGCATATCGACGCGGGCAAAACCACGACAACTGAGCGCATCCTGTTTTACACCGGCATCAACTACAAAATCGGTGAAGTCCATGAAGGCGCAGCCACCATGGACTGGATGGAACAAGAACAAGAGCGTGGTATTACCATTACCTCTGCCGCGACGACGTGCGCATGGGCGGGCCACCGTATTAACATTATTGATACCCCTGGTCACGTCGATTTCACGCTTGAAGTTGAACGCGCGTTGCGCGTGCTCGACGGCGCCGTCTGCCTTTTTGACTCTGTCGCCGGCGTCGAACCGCAATCCGAAACGGTGTGGCGTCAAGCCGACAAGTACCGCGTTCCCCGTCTCTGTTTCGTGAACAAGATGGACCGCATGGGTGCCAACTACTACAGAACCATTGACATGATCATCAAGAACCTCGGCGCGAACCCGATTCCGCTTCAAATCCCGATTGGCGCCGAAGAAGAATTCGCCGGCGTCATCGACTTGATTTCCATGAAGGCGCTCGTGTGGCAAGGCGAAGAGCTCGGTGCGTCTTGGGACGTGCTCGAAATCCCGGATGACCTCAAGGAAAAGGCTGCCGAATACCGCGCCGCCATGGTTGAAAAGGCTGTCGAAATGGACGACGACGTCATGATGGCGTACCTCGAAGGCGAAGAGCCGAGCGAGGAGGACCTCATCCGCTGCATCCGCAAGGGCACGTGCGCGATGAAGTTTGTCCCGGTCTTGTGCGGTTCCGCGTTCAAGAACAAGGGTGTGCAACCCATGCTCGACGCTGTGCTCCGTTACTTGCCGGCGCCGACTGATGTCCCTCCCGTCGAAGGTACCGATGTCGATGACAAGGAAAAGAAGATGTACCGCAAGGCGTCTGACGACGAACCGTTGTCGGCGTTGGCGTTCAAGGTGGCCACCGATCCGTTTGTTGGTTCCCTCACGTTCACCCGCGTGTACTCTGGCGTGATGTCCGCGGGTTCTTACGCGTTCAACTCTGTCAAGGGTAAGAAGGAACGCATCGGGCGTCTTCTTGAAATGCACGCCAACGAGCGTGAAGACATCAAGTGCGCGCGCACGGGTGACATTGTCGCCATCGGCGGTCTCAAGGACACGACGACTGGTGACACGTTGTGCGACCAATCTGCGCCGATCATTCTCGAGCGCATGGAATTCCCGGATCCGGTTATTAAGGTTGCCATCGAACCCAAGACCAAGGCTGACATTGAAAAGATGTCCACTGGTTTGATCAAGCTCGCTCAAGAAGATCCTTCGTTCCACTTCACGCGCGACGACGAAACCAACCAAACCATCATCGAAGGTATGGGTGAACTTCACCTCGAAATTATCGTCGACCGTCTTAAGCGCGAATTCAAGGTTGAAGCCAACGTTGGTGCGCCGCAAGTCAACTACCGTGAATCCATTTCCAAGTCTGCGTCTGTCAAGTACACGCACAAGAAGCAATCTGGTGGTTCCGGTCAATACGCCGAAGTGCAAATTCGATTTGAGCCGATGGAGCCTGGCTCAGGCTTTGAGTTCACCACCGACC
>DEZY01000168.1:2602-5996 GCA_002365735.1 Actinobacteria bacterium UBA3120 | reverse complement strand
TGGCTTACATTCCTGAGGGTCCGGTCATTGATTGGGAAAGCGGCGATCTTTCTTCATGGTTGTCACCTTTGGTGTCGCACGTTAAGGGTCGTGGTGCGTTTCAACTGAAGATAGGTCCACCGGTTCCCATCAGACAATGGGACGCCCACACGATTAAGGCCGCAATTGGTGCAGCAACTGTCCTGGGTGAGGTGACTCCGGATCGAAAGTTTGCAGGTGCGCAGAAAGTGGTCGACTCTCTCGGCTCAGTCGGTTTTGTCCGAGAAGAAAATGTTGGTACCGGTTTTGGGGACGTGCAACCACGTTATGTTTTCCAGGTCCCCCTCGCTGGGCGCACTGAAGAAGATGTCTTCGCCGGATTCAATCAATTATGGCGACGAAATGTCCGTAAGGCCGAAAAATCTGGGGTGGAAGTGACCCTAGGAACTCGGGAAGACTTGCCTAGTTTTTATGGGATCTATGTAGAAACGGCTGAACGTGACGGGTTCACTCCTCGAGGTTTGGTCTATTTCGAACGCATGTGGGATGCCCTCGGCGACCACTTCAGTTTGCATGTGGCGCGCTATGGGGGGCATATTGCTGCCGCCACGATCATGATCACGGTGGGTGGTCATGCCTGGTACTCATACGGGGCATCAACGACAGCTGATCGGGATGTTCGTCCTAGTAACGCACTGCAATGGTCCATGATCAAAAGTGCGATTGCTTCGGATTGCAGCATTTATGACCTGCGGGGTATTTCCAACACCCTGGACAGCTCGGATCACTTGTTCGGACTGGTGTCTTTCAAGTTGGGTTCGGGTGGTTTCGCCCAAGAATATGTTGGCGAGTGGGATTGTGTGATTCGTAAAGCTTGGGCTCGCGCTTTTTCGATCTACCAGCGGCGAGGCTAGTCAGCAGATTGCTGTGATCCTGACATGATTGACACGTGTCTTTCACCCTCAACATAAATGGCGAAAAATGGCGCACTCACTTGCGCGCTGTTGTTAATGCAGTCACTACCGCCAGTGGTAGTTCACCTGTTCCGGTAATCAAAGGAAATGGTTACGGACTCGGCCAGGAATTGCTCGGTGCAACCGCCATGGAACTTGGTGCTGACACGATCGCGGTGGGAACCGTGTTTGAAATTGAGTCGGTTGTCAGTGTCACCCAAGGCGACATTGTTGTCCTTCAACCATTTGATCCACGTGACGCCGGAGCCGCCGCTAAATGGTGGGAAATCGGCGAGAAGTTTTATTCTGGTCGCATTATTCGCACCGTTGCAAGCCTTGAGGCGCTCAATGAATTAGTCACCGGATCCAGTGGTGTCCGCATTATCATTGAGGCCCGCAGTTCCATGGTTCGTTTTGGCTTCGCAGAGCCCGAACTTATTGGCGCCTTAGGAAACGCCAACATTCGAGCCGCACTTGCCACCGGGCAGATTTTTATTGAGGGGATTTCGGTCCACCTTCCCATTGAGCGCTCAGCCCCGGATTCACATGCCGTTGAAGTCATGCGATGGGCCGGGTTGTGGGAAGCGGAGACCGCGGTCTGGGAGGGTCACTCGCCCCCAGCCCCTGTTATTTGGGTTTCCCATTGCACTGACGCCGAACTCTCAACTATTCGCCAAAGTGTGAGCGAGTTGATTGTACGAATGCGGGTAGGAACTCGATTGTGGCTCGGTGATCGTTCCACGCTTTCTGCATCGGGCACGGTGTTAGCTGTGCACCCGGTCTCTGAAGGTGTGAAGGTTGGCTACCGTCAACGAAGCGCCGGAAAGAATGCCACCTTGGTTGTGGTGAGTGGAGGTACCGCCAACGGGATTGGTTTGAGTGCTCCTTCTCCAACTACTTCCCTGCGACAGCGGGTTACTTCATTTGGGGTTGGTGCCCTCGATGCAGCCGGTAGATCCATGTCCCCATTTAGTCTGGGTAGGAAGCAGCGTTGGTTCGCAGAACCCCCACACCAACACGTTTCGATGCTCTGGTTGAGCAATGAATCCGTGTTACCGCAAGTGGGTGATCAGGTGAGCGCTGAGGTTCGATTTACAACCTCACGTTTTGACGCTGTTTTTGTTAACTGATCATTCCGCGAGGAAATGTCGAAAACAATCCAGATTGCAAAGTACAAAGTTGCCGCAATGTGCACGAAGGTTGCTGCGGCATACCACTGCGGGGTGAGAGTTTTACCATCATCGATTCCGTAGCCGGCCAGAAACCACCAGATCGCTGCGAAGTAGATAACTTCGCCAAACTGCCAGATCAAAAAATCTCGCCAATTGGGTCGGGCCAGGACGGCAAGTGGAACAAGCCAAAGAACGTATTGTGGTGAATAGACCTTGTTAGTGATTACAAAAGCAGCAAGGATAAGAAATGAGATCTGCGCAATTGTTGGCGTAGTTGGAGCTTTTTTCACCAGGATCGCTATCGCTACAAGCAGCACCGCAAATATTACGGTCGAAGCGAAATTAAGCAGGTTCTCAGGAACTGTTGGCAATCCAATTTGGGTGATGGCGTACCAGAAAGATCCGAAGTCAATTGCTCGACCGAAATTGAATGTGTAGAAAGCCGCCCAGCCTTCGAAGTGTGCGGTTGCGAATGGGATGTTAATTGCAAGGAAGGTCCCAATTGCTGCCACAATCATAATAAGTGTGGGTCGCCAAGATTTTGCTCGCCACGCTAAAAGAACAAAACCCACCAGTAAGAAAATGGGATAAAATTTGGATGCAATTGCTAGACCAAGGAAAATTCCCGTGAGCACGGCTTTGTCTTTTGACCACGCCAAGAATGCGACCGCAACGAGGGCAATCGGGATGAGATCCCAGTTGATTGTTGCCGCAAGGATCATGGTGGGTGCGAAAACCACCATTGCTGCCCGCCACGGATATCTTGGTTGGGTTAACGCGGTTGCAATCACCGTGATCACAAATGGGATAAACAGCAACACCACGTTTACGTCAAAAAATGCTCGGTAACCATCGGGGTACAAAGATGTGACCCACCCGGTAAGTGCGGCGGCGATATATATGAAGATCCCGGTTCCGACCGGATACTCCAAATAGATGCCGTTTGACCCAGCTTGAAGGTACGGGACGATACCTTCAATAAATCCACGATCCGCGTAAAGTGCAGGGATGTCCGAGTAGCACAGGTGCATGTATCGCTGCGGATCCACCCAGCCATCCATAACACACGAGAAGTCGAGTAGATAGCCAAATGAATAGGTGCCGGCCGCCAACACAATTAACACGTAGAGCGGTGGTAGAAGCGTGTAACTCCGATTGGCGAGCTGGCCAAATGGCCCACCCAAACGCTCAGAGATTTTTGAGTCGCTCACGGGTGAATTATGGTCTGCCTTCATCAATCGGCTGATCCGTTGGGGCCGGTTCAGGGCCAAACTCATTTATCGGCTGCTC
>DEZY01000168.1:1555-2348 GCA_002365735.1 Actinobacteria bacterium UBA3120 | reverse complement strand
CCGGTGCTGGTTCCGCGGGCACAGGGTCTACAGCTGTCGGGTCAGACCCGGTGCTCTCGGGGCCAAACTCGTTAACAACTTCCGGGATTGGGCAGCCGAGGGGGATTTCTTTAAGATCTGTCTCAATGAAGTCCGGGCATTCAATTGGGGCCAATGCTTCCTCCGGTGGTGCTTGGAAGTCAACCACCGGTTTCTTTTTGAGTGAGTCCCGCATGAACGCGGTCCAGATTGCGGCTGGGAAAGAGCCGCCGGTAACAGTGCCTAATCCACCGGTCCCCGACATTGAGATTGGCAGGCCACTTGAGTCCTCTTTCGCCATCAGGACAGCTGCGGAAATTTGTGGGGTGTATCCGGCAAACCAGGCACTCTTGTTGTCGTCAGTTGTTCCGGTCTTAGCTGCCGCCGGACGATCAAGTGCGAGAGCGGCGGTGGCTGTCCCACTGGTTACAACTTTGTTCAGACTGTAATTAACCGTATTGGCAACGTCGGTGCTGAACGCTGTCGTTAGTGAAGGTTCGTATTGATAAATCAATCCACCGTTGGCACCGAAAACTTTCTTGATGAATGTGGTGCTGCTGCGGACCCCTTCGTTGGCAAATGTCGCATACGCATTAGCCATGTCTAAGCCTGATGGTGATCCGGTACCCAGAACGAATGTGAGGTCGGGTGATTCAAGGTTGAGGCCGGGTGTTGTCTCTGGGATGCCCGCGGCAAGTGCTGCGTCCGCGACACTACGGACTCCGATTTCCGAGGTGAGTTCAACGTAGGCCGAGTTGATGCTTAGCTCGGTTGC
>DEZY01000168.1:0-1461 GCA_002365735.1 Actinobacteria bacterium UBA3120 | reverse complement strand
AATGTCGAACCTGCCTGAGCGAACTGTTGCGTTGCATTATTGATCTGGTCTGTGATGAAGTTTTTACCGCCGTACATAGCGAGCACCTCACCGCTACCAGGCTTTACCGCCGCGAGTCCGATTCGTAATCCTTGAGTTCCTGAAGTTGGTCCCTGATTTTTTACCGCACGCTGTGCTGAGCGTTGAGCCTTGCGGTTAAAGGAACTAACAATTTTCAGGCCACCTCGTTGAATCTCCTCTTCCGTATAACCTTGGGCCAGCAATTGTTGTTCAACTGCAGTGAGCAAGAAGCCGACCTGACCGCCGAGTCGATCTTTTTGCTTAAAGGGAATGATCTCAGGAAAACTTGCCGCATCGCGTTGAGCTTGGGTGATGTCACCCATTTCCAACATGGAGTCCAAGACGTAGGACCACCGGGCTTTGAGACCACTGAGGTTGTCTTCGGGGTTGAGACCGGACGGTGACTTAATTACTGATGCGAGCACAGCACCTTCTGTGTAATCAAGTTCATTGACTGACTTGTTAAAGTAAGCGACCGCAGCTGCTTCAATTCCATTTGCATTTCTGCCGAAGTAAATCGTGTTGAGGTAGTCCTCAAGAATTTGTTCCTTGGAAATTACTGTTTCCAATTTGAATGCAAGCAGTGCTTCATTTATTTTTCGATCCCAGGTGCGATCTTGGGTAAGGAACGCGATCTTGGCGTATTGCTGGGTGATTGTGGATCCACCTTGAGTGCTGCCGCCGGTTAAGTTATTGAATGCGGCGCGAGCGATACCAATCGGTGAAATTCCGCCGTGGTTATAGAAGTCTCGGTCTTCGGCTGCAAGAACTGCTTGTTGTACGTCGACCGGGATATCCGCTAGGGGGACCGACCGTCGAGTGGACTCACCCAGTCGCCCGATTTCATTTGACCCGCCGGAGTAATAGACCACGGTTGCTTCGCTTGTGGCCAGGTCATTCGGACTAGGTACTTCGGTGCGTGCTAATAAGATTGCAAAGGTCGTTGCACCTATGGCCGCAAAAAGGGCCAGTGCCCACAGGATCCGACGCAGCCAGCGACGTCGCCACAAAGGCACGTACTTATCGCTTGACTCGCTCCGCTTAGTCGGCTTCTTTTTTGCCGTCTTTTTGCCCGCGGAGCCCTTCTGGGTAGGGGAGCTCACTTGTGTCCTATCGGGGAAGGGGACAGGTTAGGTCGAACGGGTCCTAGTCCAACAGATCTTCTGCCGAAATAGCCGGCACGGCGCGCCGTGGAGATCCGTCTCCGAGGGAAAATGCCCGGATCAGGTAGTTCCAATGGCAGTCCGGACATACTTCTACGACGTACACGCGAAATTCACCAAATTTGCTGCACATGGAGGGTAGTTCGCTGGCTTTACGGATTCTTCCGGCATAGGGTCCGAGTTCATCACCATAGATGTAGTGCAATTCCACGAGTTGTTTTCCCTTGCAGGCTGGGCA
>DEZY01000100.1 GCA_002365735.1 Actinobacteria bacterium UBA3120 | reverse complement strand
GCCCTCGTATCGAATTGGCCGAGTTAGCATCTTGTGCAACCGCCGTCATAGATTTGGATCGGATTGAGGTTGTCCTGCCAGAACAATTGGCACTCCTGCCCGGACCGCAGCAGGAATTACGGATTTCGACGCAGCCGCAGGTCACAATAAATGCGGTTGTGCTACCGCGCGAGGATGTCGATGCGGTGCTTTTGGGAACTGACACCTGCCTAATCACCTTGGATTCGCAGACCTGGTCAATAAATCGCAGCGCCGTGGGACAACCGTGGTTGCAGGTAGACAAAGAGTCGGGTTTCTCCGATGCTACAAGCGGCGAATCGGTCGCATTTGATGTCGGAGCCGTCGCCAATTCGACCCTCATCATTGGATTTGGGAATCCTGACTCGTCGATCACGAAATTGTTGCTGGACGCTGAGGTCAGCTATCCAGATGCCGACAGCTGGGCGCTGGAGTGTGCGATCGCCGCCGGTGTACTGCTGGCGCTTTTTGTGATGCTCGCGGTGATTATGATTGTCAAAGGTACACACAGGCCGAGATCGACCGAGTCACAATCATGACGCCGTGGCGGCCCTGGACCCTCCCAAATGCCGTGAGTATCCTGCGACTCTTGGGCATCCCTGCTTTTTTCTATCTGCTTCTACACGCCGAAAACTATTTCGGGGCCCTGTGCGTACTGGTTATAGCGGGTGCGACCGACTGGGTTGACGGTTACTTGGCCAGGAAATTGAACCAGGTGAGCAGACTGGGAGTCCTACTTGATCCGCTCGTGGATCGTCTCTACATCGCAGCGACTTTAGTCGGGCTAGCCCTTGCCAGTTTGATTCCGTGGTGGTTAGTCATCGTGATTGCTTTCCGGGATCTAGTTTTGCTGGCCCTGATCCCGTCATTACGCTCGCTCGGGATTTCAGCGCTTCCGGTGACCTATGTGGGGAAGGCGGCTACATTCGCACTTCTGTGGGGATTCCCTTTGATTCTGCTGGGTGGGCTGGATTCCACGACGGCCATTGTGATGGCTTGCGCCGGGTGGGGCTTTGCCCTGTGGGGGACGTATCTCTACTGGTGGACTGGCGTGCGGTATTTTGTTCACACTCGCGAATTGCTACAAGCGCAACACCCTAACGGATAGGCTGCAACCATGACTCCAGATGAATTGTCGTACACCTCAGACCATGAGTGGCTGCGTCTCAATGACAGTGGCAACGCAGTGTTCGGCATCACCGATTACGCCCAGGACTCGCTCGGGGACATTGTGTACGTCGCTCTACCGGCCATTGGCGCGGAATTGAAAGCCGGGAGCTCGTGCGGTGAGGTTGAATCGACCAAGAGTGTGAGTGACCTATTCGTGCCCATCGACGGTACTGTTGTGGCAATAAACACCGAGCTTGAAGCAAACCCAGAGCTCGTAAATTCGTCTCCCTACTTTGAGGGTTGGCTGGTTGAGCTTGAGCCAGATGTGCCACAACAAATCGACGATTTGCTCAGTTCAACCGACTACAACGCACTCATCGGCCAGGGCTAAGGACGTCATTATTATGAAATGTGCCGTGTGCGATCAGGACGTATCACCCACCGATCGATTTTGTTCGGCCTGTGGAGCTCCGGTTGATATCGATTTGGGCGGGCTTGGGATCGAGCACACGGGAGCCATCACCTCAATAATTTCAACGGGCACAGGTCCGGTGCCGGTGGGTTCGGGAGTGCATAGACTTCTTGACAGTGGGGCAGCCATGTTGGTTGTACACCGTGGGCCGGGAGAGGGTACCGAGTACTCCCTTGCGAAAGGCAGCGAAGTAATTGTTGTGGGTCGCGCTGAAGAGTCTGAAGTTTTTCTTGACGATGTAACCGTAAGCCGGCGTCATGCCGAATTCCGATATGGGGCACAGGGTTGGAGCGTGCGGGACCTGGGCAGCCTCAACGGCAGTTACGTGAATCGGGTACGAGTAGATGATCAACAACTTCGTGGGGGAGACGAAGTTCAGATCGGAAAATTTCGCTTTATCTTCTTGGTAGGCGTAGAGGACTAATGACCTCGCAGGCCGAAAACACATTGAGCATCGGTGAAGTGCTCAGCATGCTGAAAAAGGATTTCTCTGACGTCTCCATTAGCAAAATACGTTTCCTGGAAACGGAAGGTCTCATCACTCCCTCTCGTACCGCTTCGGGTTACCGCCGTTTCGACACCCACGACGTTGCGAGACTGCGATCCATCCTCACTTTGCAACGTGATCAGTATCTGCCACTTAAAGTGATCAAAGACCAGCTTGACGCTGACCAGGAGCAAGCGGGGCTTGCTGCACCTGTCGCGACCGGGGTAGGTGTGCGCCCCGACGATTTTCGACCGGGCGCTGGCAAGATCCGTCTGACTCGACTGGAGCTGGCCCAAGAGACTTCCTTACCTGAGACGCTGATCGCCGGTTTGGAAAAAGACGGCTTGGTCTGGACGAGTGCCGCGGGGCATTACGACGAGGATGCAGTTCAGATTTGTATGATTGCCGCGAAACTTTCTGAGTTCGGGGTGGAGGCACGCCACCTACGCTCATTTAGGGTTGTGGCTAATCGGGAGTCCGGACT
>DEZY01000127.1 GCA_002365735.1 Actinobacteria bacterium UBA3120 | reverse complement strand
CCACAAAGTGCTGATGCGCTCCCACAACCTGACCCTAGAGTGTCATGATCGTCCGGTAGCGTGAGTGGCCGGTTTTGTTACTCGCAGGTAACATAGTGTCGAGTCACGCCATTACCCTAATTTTCGTGCGCATGTTTCTGACAAAGGAGTTGTACCCGTGAAGATCGCTGTCTGTGTCAAGCAGGTCCCCGATACGTGGGCGGAAAAGAAACTGAGAGTCGATACATCCACTTTGGATCGTGAGAGTGCCGACGGCGTGCTCAATGAACTTGATGAGTACGCGGTTGAGCAGGCTTTGCAACTTGTTGAAGCACAAGGCGGCGAGGTCGTGATCGTGACCATGGGCCCAGAGCGCGCCTCTGAGACCCTTCGAAAGGCGATCAGCATGGGTGCGGACGCAGGCATCCACATTATCGACGAAAACCTAGCCGGCTCTGACGCCGTTGCGACTTCGGCCGCGTTGGCTAAGGCACTCACCGGACGCGACTTCGATTTGATTCTCTTTGGGTCAGAGTCAACTGATGCCCGCATGTCAGTTATCCCGGCTATGGTCGCTGAACGCTTAGATTTGGCCCAAGTCACTTTCGCCCAGAAAGTGGAAGTAGTTGGCACAACGCTGACCGCGCAGCGCGTGACAGACTACGGTTTTGACACGCTATCCGCTTCATTGCCGGCAGTGGTAAGCGTGGTTGAGAAAATCAACGAACCGCGCTACCCCTCATTTAAGGGAATCATGGCGGCCAAGAAAAAACCGGTCGATATTTTGTCGGTGACCGATCTGGGACTAGAAAATGCAGTGGTGGGTGCAGGTGCTGCCTGGTCCGTTGTTGCTGACTTTGCGGACCGACCACCAAAAGCAGCTGGTGTGGTTGTTACCGACGATGGCGCAGGCGGAACCGCTATCGCCGACTACCTGACTTCTTCCAAATTCATCTAAAAATATTTAGCCAAGACCGTTAAGGAGAGCGACGTGGCAGATGTACTAGTACTAGCCGAGCACCATGAATCAGAGATTCGCAAAGTAACTTTTGAGTTGATTACTGCAGCTCGGGGGCTTGGGTCACCGGTCGTGCTTTGGCTGGGACCCGGCCTTGGTGACACTGCGAGTGCGGCCCTGGCTAGCTTTGGTGCCACCAAAATCCTGCTGGCTGATTCCGCTGATGTGATCGATCACCCGGTTGCACCCGGCGCCGAAATCGTGGCAAGTCTCATTGAATCCCTGAAACCTGTAGCAGTTTTGGTGGCATCCAGCGCCGATGGAAAAGAAATAGCTGCCCGCGCCGCGATCAAGTCTGGATGCGGAATCATTACCGATGCGGTAGAGATCGCAGCCGACGCTACAGCTACTCAAAGTGTGTTCGGCGGCAGTACAATTGTGCATTCGAAGGTAACGCATGGGACACCGATCATTACGGTGCGACCGAATTCGATTGCAGCAAGCGAATCTGCGGCAAGCGTAGTGATTGAGGAGGTTTCAATGGATATCTCCGAGTCGGCGAAACGAGTTTCGGTCACGACCCGAAGTGTGGTAGAAAAAGGGGCCCGCCCCGAGTTGGCAGAAGCAGACATTGTCGTCAGCGGTGGCCGAGGAGTTGGCGGAGCAGAGGGTTTCACAGTGATTGAAGCGTTGGCGGACAGTCTCAGCGCAGCAGTGGGTGCCTCGCGCGCCGCCACAGATGCAGGCTGGTATCCACATCAATTCCAAGTAGGCCAGACGGGCAAAACCGTTTCGCCTTCCCTGTACATTGCAAATGGAATCTCTGGCGCAATTCAACATCGGGCCGGTATGCAGACCTCCAAGGTAGTAATCGTGGTAAATAAGGATCCTGAGGCGCCAATTTTCGAACTGGCAGACTACGGCGTCGTGGGGGATCTCTTCACGGTCGTGCCCCAGTTGACCGAGGAAATCACCTCACGCAAATAACCGATATTGCACCGCTGGGTGCGTTAGGTAGTGTTCGTGACTGTGCAACGCGTCTATTTGGATCATGCAGCGACTACTTCGATGTTGCCGCAGGCACGAGCAGCCTGGCTAGAAGTTTCTGAGCAGGTGGGAAATGCGTCAAGTCTGCACGCATCTGGGCGAGCAGCTCGGCAGGTAGTGGAATCATCTCGAGAGTCAATTGCTGGGGATCTGGGCACTCGGCCGTCCGCTGTAATTTTTACAGGGGGTGGCACCGAGTCGGACAACCTCGCTATCAAGGGTTTGTATTGGGCTCGCCGCGCACAATTAGAGAAGCAGTCACTGACGGTTGTTACTAGTGGCATCGAACACCACGCGGTTCTTGATCCCGTGGTGTGGCTGGGTGCACATGAGGACGCGGACGTGAGATTGTTGAACACAGATGCACAAGGGCGGGTTAACCCAGAAGATGTAGAGAGTGCACTTGCGGCTGGTGGTGTTGCACTGGTCTCCATCATGTGGGCGAATAATGAAATCGGTGCAGTTCAGCCCGTTCAGGAGCTTGCCCGTATCTGTAGGAAATATGACGTACCATTTCATACCGATGCTGTGCAGGCACTTGGGCAACTGCCACTAGATTTGGGTGCCCTCAATGCCGCTGCAGTAACAATTAGTAGTCATAAAATTGGTGGACCGGTGGGGGTAGGGGCTCTCATTGTTGACCCCGCCGTCAAATTCACACCCATTCAACACGGCGGCGGGCAGGAGCGAGAAATTCGTTCGGGAACGTTGGATCCCGCGTCAATCGCAGCTTTTGCTGTAGCCGTGCAATACTCGGTTTCCCGGTTGGATGAACATGCGACCGCGATGCGCGACTTGCAGGAGTACCTCGTGTCCGCCGTGACTAGCGCGGTACCGGATGCGATCTTTAACGGGCCACCGCCCGGAGAAATGCGATTGCCCAACAACACGCATTTTTCGTTTCCTGGCTGCGAGGGTGACTCATTACTGATGCTCCTTGATGCTGCCGGTGTCGACTGCTCGACGGGTTCTGCTTGTACGGCGGGTATCCCCGAGCCAAGTCATGTTTTACTGTCAATGGGGGTTCCAGAAAAAACTGCCCGAGCGTCGCTTCGCTTTAGTTTGGGTCGCGATAGCTCGAAAGAGGGTATTGACCATCTGGCGAAGGCGCTGCCAGGTGTTGTTGAGCGCGCAAAGAGAGCAGGATCGGTGTCCACATGAGCAGGCTTCGAGTGATATCAGCAATGAGTGGCGGCGTCGACTCTTCTGTGGCAACGGCGCGGATGATTGATCAAGGCCATGAAGTTGTGGGAATCCACCTTGCATTGTCTCGAACGGA
Organism: Actinobacteria bacterium UBA3120; assembly: GCA_002365735.1. GTDB lineage: Bacteria > Actinomycetota > Actinomycetes > S36-B12 > S36-B12 > UBA4592. Next base: position 8,668 of record DEZY01000127.1, on the reverse strand, counting down.
CTCGAACGGGAAAGGTCGTGGGTGCTGCACCCTCGATGACGCTCGAGATGCTCGACGGGTTGCAGACAAGCTCGGAATCCCATTTTATGTCTGGGACTTCTCCACGGAATTCGCCGAAAGCGTGATGGATAACTTTCACTCTGAATATGAGCAAGGAAGAACTCCTAACCCATGTCTGCGCTGTAACGAAAAAATCAAATTTAGCGCCGTCCTTGATCGCGCCCTCGCCTTAGGTTTCGATGCAGTCGCGACCGGGCACTACGCCCAGATCGAGCATGGACCGGGTGGAGTCGAACTGCATCGCGCGATTGATCCGCTCAAAGATCAGTCTTATGTGCTGGGAGTTTTGACGCAGGAGCAACTCGCGCATTCGCTTTTTCCTCTCGGGGGAGAAACGAAAGTTCAGATCAGGGAAGAAGCCCTCGAACGCGATCTTATCACCGCCAAAAAGCCAGATAGCCACGATATTTGCTTTATCCCTGATGGCGATACGGCCGGGTACCTGGTGCGCAAGCTTGGTGAGCAGCCTGGTGACATAACCGATGCAACAACGGGTGAGGTGTTGGGCCAACACAGTGGCACGTTCACGGTGACCATTGGACAACGGCGCGGACTCAATTTGACTGTACCCGCTGAAGACGGAGCCCCGCGGTACGTTGTTGACATTGATCGAGAGAGTGGCACCGTCATGGTGGGGGCGCCTGAGTTACTTGACGTCGACTTCATTTGCGCCATCAATCCAATTTGGGCTGGAGCTCCACTCGGAGTTGAGCCAATTGAAGTGAGTGCGCAAGTTCGTGCACATGCTGAGCCGGTTCCGGCGAGTGCTCGCGTCGTTGGCGGTGAACTTCACATTGATTTGTATGAGCCCATTCGAGGGCTGGCCCCCGGTCAAGCAGCAGTCATCTATGTGGGAACGAAAGTCTTGGGCTCGGCCACCGTTGCCAGCACAAACCGCGTGGGGCAGCATGCCTCCAAGACTGGTGTGTAATTTTGGTTAACGCCCGTGCGTCCGCGCTCGGGGTATTGCCGGGAATGTCAGCTCAAGAGGCGGCACAGGTCGCAGCCGGTGAATTCCCAGACGCCCTTTTCCTTCCCATCTTGCCTAAGAGAGGACCGGGTGCTGACCCGGTTGGGCGCACTGCAGCACTACTTAGTTCCGTGAGTAGTGACTTCTCCACGAGCGTGGTGCCTTCCGGTTGGCAGATTTCTCGCACGCCCGGCCTTGATATGCAACGGGCCAAGAATTTTCTGCGCCAGGACCAAGATGCCATGGAAGAACATGCCCAGGACTTCGCCGGGCTCTTTACCTGTTCGGTGGTGGGTCCGATCAGTTGGTGCGCGAGCGTTGAAGCAGCATCGGGTGAAAAACTTATCCGAGACCGGGGGGCAGTGTCTGAAGTCGCGGACGTTCTCACCGAAGGACTACGGGGGCATATCGCCTCAATCGCGAGAATCTTTCCGCGCGCAGAGTTGGCAGTGGTGCTGGAAGAACCCCACGCGGTGGCCGCCTGCTCGGGCGCCATACCAACGGCGAGTGGACTCAACACTTATGTCAATGTGGATCGAGCACGAATTCTAGGGTCGTGGGAACCCCTGATTGCCATGGCTGGTGCGTGCGGGGCAAGTTTTGGGGTCTCGCTGGCCGACTCAGATGAACTCTTTACACAATCCCTTATGGTCGCCGGCGCGAAAACCTTTTTCCCCGCCGGGTCGAGTAGATTTCTGGGGGAGCAATTAGAGGCCCACAACGCGATCTATTGGCAGGTGAAACCCGGATGGTCACCACGAAAAAATGCCCGAGATATTGCCCAGCGAATCACAAGTCTCGGGTTTGAGTTAAGCGCAGCGACAGGCTCGCTCGTCGTTGTGCCTACTCCCGCGTCGGTGTCAGATTCTTGGGTCGTGGCGAGGCCTGCCATCACGGCGGTGCGGGAAGTTGTAGATTTACTGAATGACGAGGATCGGCTACTGGGAGAGTGACCGTGATAGCGACCCCACGTGATAGCACCCCGCCGAACTCAATTTCGCAGCGTTGGCAAGAGCTCGTTGATCACATCAATCGGGCCCGGATGCAGTACGCATTACAAGATAGCCAGACACTCTCTGACGCAGACTACGACGCGCTTTTCCGCGAGCTGCTCGAGTTAGAAGATCAGTACCCAATCTTGGTGACCGGCGACTCGCCGACACAGTCAGTGGGAGGGCATCGCTCAGAATTATTTGAACCGGTAGCCCACCTTGAACCAATGTATTCACTCGACAACGCGTTTAGTGAAAGTGAACTGAAGGCTTGGAGTGAACGCATCAGCGCATCTTTGGAGCAAGAGCCGCAGTATCTGTGTGAACTGAAAATTGATGGATTAGCAGTTGACGCTGTCTACCGTGATGGGAAGTTGGAAACATTGGCCACGCGGGGCGACGGCGCAACCGGTGAAGACGTAACCCTGAACGCCATTCTCATCGCGTCAGTCCCAAAGAAACTTAAGGGAACTAACGTTCCTGAGCTCCTGGAGGTCCGAGGGGAGGTGTTTTACCCGCTTGCCGTATTTGATGCGATTAACGCTGAACAAACAAAAATGGGCAAACCGCTATTCGCGAACCCACGAAATGCCGCGGCAGGTGCGCTTCGCCAAAGGGTTGATAAGCGTGAGCGTGAGTTAGAGCAAGCGCAGGGATCCAAACGGGAGGCAAAAGTTGCTCAAGACTTGGAGGCCGCAGTTCTTCGACTGTCAGGGTTAGAATTCACGGTTCATGGGTTTGGGGCACACGATTCAACAGTGCTGACGAAGGCCCGTTCCCACAGTGAAGTCTACGAGCGGTTGGCTGAGTGGGGCCTCCCAGTTACTAGCCACGCAAAGGTACACGCAAGTTTTGCCAAGGTGATCGAGTTCATTGATTACTTCAATGAGCATCGCGTTGAGGTCGTATTTGATATTGACGGAGTGGTGGTCAAAGTAAATGACCTAGCTAATCAGGTGGAATTGGGATTTACGTCGCGAGCGCCCCGATGGGCAATCGCGTTCAAGTATCCACCCGAAATCGTCCGGACCAGGTTGATTGACATTCAAGTCAGTGTTGGGCGTACCGGCCGAGTAACTCCCTACGCAGTCATGGAGCCGGTGCGGGTTGCCGGAACTACTGTCTCAATGGCGACACTTCACAACCCATTTGAAGTGTCGCGGAAGGGAGTATTGATTGGCGACACGATCTATCTCCGCAAGGCGGGGGAGATTATCCCTGAAGTCCTTGGACCGGTAGTGGAAGAGCGCACCGGTAATGAGATCCCATTTGTCATGCCAGTGTTTTGTCCTGAATGTGGCAGCGCACTCGCTCCTGAGAGTGAAGGAGACAAAGACATTCGTTGCCCTAATGTCCAAGGCTGCCCCGCCCAGTTGCGCGAGAGACTGTTTCATATTGGCTCACGCGGAGCACTCGATATTGAGGGACTGGGTGAAAAGGCGGCGCAGGCACTTTTGGTCAGTGGGGTTCTCGCCAACGAGGCCGATTTGTTTGATTTGACCGCCGACAAGTTGCTGGATTGTGAATTCTTCGTGAATGCGCATCAAGAGCACGAAAGTGCCAGTATTAATAAGGCCGGTGAGGTCTTATTGGCGCAACTGGATCAAGCAAAGGAACAACCTCTATGGAGGTTCCTGGTTGCATTGAGCATTCGCCATGTTGGTCCAACGGCGGCAAAGAAGATTTCGCACGCATTCGGTTCAGTTGAATGTTTGCAAGAGGCGACCCTGGAGCAATTGTCCAATGTTGACGGAGTGGGTGAACGAATAGCAGAAAGTATCGTTGATTTTTTTGACACCGACTGGCGCTTGGACATTATCTCCAGGTGGCGCCGGGCGGGGGTGAGTTTTGCGGATGCACGCAAAGACATAGATGTACTTTTGGGTCCACTGGCGGGCATGACAATTGTGATCACCGGATCTATCCCGGGTTTCACTCGCGACGGTGCCCAAGACGCCATCGCAGCCCTGGGTGCAACCGTGTCCGGCTCAGTCTCTCCGAAGACAGATTTGGTAGTGGTGGGAGACAAAGCGGGGTCAAAGGCAGAGAAGGCTCAAAAGCTGGGTGTTGCGATTACAGATGCAGCTGGTTTTCACAAGTTGCTCAATGGTGACCACCAAAGTGTGCTACCTAATTTGTAGGTGGGGCGCCCCAATAGACTCAGGACATGGGCCAAGGTGGAATTGATGCTGAGCAAGTGAAGCATTTAGGGAAGTTGGCTCGGTTAGAGCTTTCCTCAGAAGAAGTCGAGCATTACACACTGCAACTTGAGCAAATTTTGGGTGCGATCACCTCAATTAGTGTCGTTGCCGCTGACCATATTCCGCCCACGTCTCACCCGATCCCGATGGAAAATGTGTACCGGGAAGACATCGCCGTTCGGGGACTTGAAATTGGTGACTTTGCTAGCGGAGCCCCGTCCTTTGAAGATGATCGCTTCAGGGTCCCAAGGATTTTGGGTGAACCCGGATGAGTGATTTGACGCGCCAAAGCGCGGCAACATTGGCTTCGGCAATTGCCCGCAAAGAGGTGTCGAGTGAAGAAGTGACCAGGGCGCATCTTGATCGGATTTCCCAGGTTGACGAGCGCGTTCGCGCATTTCTTCACGTTGATCGTGAATCATCAATCGCGCGAGCTCGCGAAGTTGATCAGCAGTTGGCCAAGGGAGAGTTGTCGTCCCCGCTAGCAGGTGTCCCGATCGCTCTGAAAGACCTACTCGCCACGAAGGGTGTTCCCACAACCTGCGGCTCGCGCATTCTCGAGGGTTGGCGACCCCCATATAACGCAACAATTGTGGACAAGCTCAATGCCGCTGGCGTTGTATCTTTGGGCAAAACGAACATGGATGAGTTCGCCATGGGCTCGTCAACAGAGCACAGTGGCTACGGCCCCACACATAATCCATGGGACCTTACGCGAATTCCGGGCGGATCTGGAGGGGGCTCCGCAGCGGCGGTTGCCAGCTTCGAATCACCAATGGCGATTGGAACTGACACCGGTGGCTCTATTCGGCAGCCAGCGGCGCTTACGGGAACTGTGGGGGTGAAGCCCACTTACGGGGGTGTCTCTAGGTACGGAATCGTGGCTTTGGCTTCCTCGTTGGATCAGGCAGGCCCATGTGCGCGCGACGTAATGGACACGGCTTTGTTGCACGCTGTCATCGCGGGCCATGATCCCCGCGACTCAACGTCAATTAATGAGCCCGTTCCTGATGTCGTAGCGGCGGCATTGAAGGCTGATGTGCGTGGCATGAAAATTGGAGTAATTAAGGAACTCAAAGGTGAGGGTTTCCAAGCGGGGGTGCTTGAGCGTTTTAATCAGTCACTTGAGATTTTGACTGAGTTAGGCGCGGAAGTCATTGAAGTGTCCTGTCCCCATTTCGAGTATGCGCTTGGCGCTTACTACTTGATCCTTCCCTCGGAAGCTTCCAGCAACCTTGCGCGTTTTGACGGTATGCGGTTCGGAATTCGCGAAGACGACGGCAAGGATCGCAGCGTAGAAGAAGTGATGAGCGCAACCCGCGAAAAAGGGTTCGGCGCCGAGGTAAAGCGACGTATCATGCTAGGTACTTACGCCCTATCCAGTGGATACTACGACGCTTATTACGGCCAAGCGCAACGGATTCGCACATTAATCACTCGTGATTTTGCCGATGCATTTTCCCATGTTGACGTCTTGGTTTCACCGACTGCACCAACCACCGCCTTTAAGATTGGTGAAAAACTTGACGACCCACTTGCCATGTATCTCAACGATATAGCAACCATCCCGGTGAACTTGGCGGGAAATTGCGCCATGTCACTTCCTATTGGTCGTGCCCCAGAAGACGGGCTACCGGTTGGGTTGCAGATAATCGCTCCTCCTATGGCAGATCATTTGTTGTACCAAGTTGGGTCCGCACTGGAAAGCGCACTGGCCGATCGCTGGGGTGGGCTCTTGATCTCGGAGGCTCCGACACTATGACATCGGAATATCAAGCTGTAATTGCTGAATTTGAGCCGATTATCGGGCTCGAAACGCATATTGAGTTGGGAACCAACTCCAAAATGTTTTGCTCGTGTTCTGCGCAATTCGGTGGCGATCCCAACACCCACGTGTGTCCAGTATGTCTTGGGTTGCCAGGCAGCATGCCGGTTGTGAACCGGGCTGCCGTTGAATCAACGATCCGGATGGGCTTGGCCTTGAATTGCTCGATCGCGCCGTGGTGTCGATTCGCGCGAAAGAACTATTTCTATCCTGACATGCCAAAAAACTATCAAATCTCTCAATACGACGAGCCCCTCTGCAGTGACGGTTATCTTGATGTCACTGTTCCCACCGAGAACGGCCCTCAAGTGTTTCGAGTCGAGATCGAGCGCGTTCACATGGAAGAGGACACCGGCAAACTCTTACATGCCGGTGGGGCGGGTCGAATTCATGGTGCAACGCATTCTCTCGTCGACTACAACCGTGCAGGTATTCCCTTGATCGAGGTTGTCACTAAGCCAATTTTAGGAACAGGAGAGTTGGCCCCAGAAATTGCTAAGGCGTACGTATCAGAACTGCGGGATCTCATGCGGGCGCTTGGTGTATCGGATGTACGAATGGAGGAAGGGTCCCTGCGATGCGATGTCAACGTGTCGTTGAGTCGGCCAGGCGAAGAGTGGGGCACTCGAACCGAAACGAAAAACGTCAACTCACTACGGTCTGTGGAGCGCGCTGTGCGCACTGAAATGTTGCGCCAAGCGGATCAACTGCGAGCCGACCAGCGGATCATCTTGGAAACCCGGCACTTCAATGAAGAGACCGGAGACACCACTTCGGGGCGTTCAAAGGAAGAAGCCGAGGATTACCGGTATTTTCCAGAGCCGGATCTCGTGCCCGTGGCGCCGAGTGAATCGTGGATTGAACAACTGCGTGGGACTTTGCCTGAGGTTCCATCGGTGAGACGTGCGCGTTTGCAAAATGATTGGGGAATTAGCGAGTTTGACATGCAGAGCCTGGTCAATGCTGGCGCACTAGAGTTGATTGTCGCTTCAATTGACGCCGGGGTGCAGCCTTCCGCCGCTCGAAAATGGTGGACCGGAGAGCTCACTCGGGTTGCAAATGAGCGCGATTGCGAACTGGAAGAACTTACGGTCACCCCTGCCGATATTGCCCAAATCGAAGGTCTAATTTCTGAAGGTGTCCTCACCGACAAAATGGCCCGCTCCGTATTTGAGGGTTTACTTGAGGGTGAAGGAAATGTCACCGAAGTCATTAGTGGGCGTGGCCTTGTCGTGGTGAGTGACGACAATTTGCTTGTGGAGGCAATAAATCAGGCTTTGAGCGAATCTCCCGATATCGCGGAAAAGATCAAAAGCGGCAAAGTGGCTGCTGCCGGTGCAATAGTTGGTGCGGTTATGAAAGCTACGAAAGGTCAGGCAGATGCGGCGAAGGTTCGCACCTTGCTATTGGAACAACTCGGAGTAAAGGAATAACATCCTCACATGGTAAATATGAAGCCTCGCAGCAGCGAAGTAACCGACGGACTAGAGCGTGCTGCGGCCCGCGGCATGCTGCGAGCCGTTGGCATGTCAGATCAAGACTTCCCGAAACCGCAGATCGGAATTGCATCGAGTTGGAATGAGATCACTCCGTGCAACCTGTCCTTGGATCGCTTATCGCTAGCGGCCAAAGAGGGTGTACACGCTGGCGGCGGATTCCCCATGCAATTCGGCACGATTTCAGTGTCAGACGGCATCTCAATGGGTCACGAAGGTATGCACTTTTCACTCCCAAGTCGAGAAATTATCGCGGATTCGGTTGAGGCGGTAATGCAAGCCGAGCGTCTTGACGGAATGGTCACCTTTGCTGGCTGTGATAAGTCGCTACCCGGAATGCTGATGGCGTCTGCTCGGATTGACGTGGCCTCGGTTTTCGTATACGCCGGATCAATTTTGCCCGGACACGTGAAACTTTCCGATGGCACCGAGAAAGACGTCACCATCATTGATGCATTCGAAGCCGTTGGTGCGTGCGCACGTGGGCTGATGTCGCGCGAAGATGTTGATCGAATTGAACGTGCAATTTGCCCGGGTGAAGGGGCGTGCGGCGGTATGTTTACGGCCAACACAATGGCGAGTGCTGCCGAGGCAATGGGCATGTCACTACCAGGTTCGGCTGCGCCACCCGCCGTTGATCGCCGTCGTGATGGATTTGCTCGTCGTTCCGGTGAGGCTGTTGTTGAATTAATCCGACAGGGAATCACTACCCGGGACATCATTACCCGGCAATCTTTGGAAAATGCGATTGCTGTTGTCATGGCATTCGGTGGGTCGACAAATGCGGTACTGCATCTTTTGGCAATCGCTCACGAGGCTGAAGTTGAGTTGCACCTGGAAGATTTTCATCGAATCGGCTCCAAAGTGCCACTGCTCGCGGACGTAAAGCCATTTGGCAGGTACGTCATGAGCGACGTCGATCGTGTGGGCGGCGTCCCGGTGATCTTGCGTGCCCTCCTTGATGCTGGGTTAATTCATGGAGACGCGCTCACAGTTACAGGTAAAACCATGGCCGAGAACCTCAGCGATATCAACCCGCCGGATCCTGATGGGGATATTTTGCATGCCTCCAAGAACGCAATAGCCACGAGTGGCGGAATCACGATCTTGGGTGGCTCGCTCGC
>DEZY01000028.1:29443-39092 GCA_002365735.1 Actinobacteria bacterium UBA3120 | reverse complement strand
CGCAAAGCAACTGCAGGCAAGCGCTATCGCCCACCTGCGTTATTGCCCACCGGCGCCTGCTCAAGCGTCGTAGTACATCACGAACTCGTGGGGGTGGGGCCGCTGGCGCAGCTGCTGCACCTCCTCGTATTTAAGGGTTATCCAATTGTTGATGAAGTCTTCGGTGAAGACGCCACCAGCTAGCAGGTAATCCTTGTCTGCATCGAGGGCCTCAAGGGCACCATTCAGTGAGGCCGGCACAGTGGAGATGCGGGCCAATTCCTCTGGGGAGAGCTCGAACAGATCAACATCGGTGCCATCGCCCGGGTCGATTTGATTCTTGATGCCATCGATGCCGGCCATCAACATGGCCGCGAAGCCGAGGTAGGGGTTGGACAGGGCATCGCCGGAGCGGAATTCCAGGCGCTTGGCCTTAGGGCTCGGCCCGGTGAGCGGAATGCGGACCGCGGCGGAGCGATTGCCCTGGGAATAAACCAGGTTCACCGGGGCTTCGAAGCCTGGCACCAGCCGCTTGTAGCTGTTGGTGGTGGGATTGGTGAAGGCCAGGAAGCTGGGGGCGTGCTTCAGAAGTCCACCGATGTACCAGCGGGCAGTCTGGGAAAGGTTGGCGTAGGTGCCTTCGCCGAAAAACAGGGGATTGCCGCCTCTCCAGAGGCTTTGGTGCACGTGCATGCCGCTGCCGTTATCGGCGAACACGGGTTTGGGCATGAAGGTGGCCGTCTTGCCGTGAGCCCAAGCCACATTTTTCACCACGTACTTGAACTTCATCAGGTCATCGGCAGAAGATTTTAGGGTATCGAATGTGTAGTTGATTTCGCCCTGGCCCGCAGTTCCTACTTCATGGTGGGAACGCTCGACTTTGAGCCCGACCTGCTGCAACTTGATGACCATGTCGTCCCGGATGTCAGCGAAGTGATCAACGGGGGGAACGGGGAAGTAGCCACCCTTGTAACGGGTCTTGTAGCCCCGGTTGCCACCTTCTTCTACTCGACCGGTATTCCACGCACCTTCAACGGAGTCGATGTAGTAGTACCCCGAATGCTGATTGGTTTCAAACCGGACGTCATCAAAAACATAGAATTCAGCTTCGGGGCCAAAATAGGCCGTGTCGGCAATCCCGGTTGACTTCAAATAGGTTTCAGCGCGCGAGGCCACGTTGCGTGGGTCGCGGGCGTACGGCTCGTTCGTGAACGGGTCCAGGATCGAGAAGTTGATGATCAGGGTCTTGGCGGGGCGGAACGGGTCAATGTAGGCGGTGCTGGGATCGGGAACGAGTTTCATGTCGGACTCGTGGATCGCTTGGAAACCGCGGATTGAGGAACCGTCAAACATGAGGCCTTCTTCAAAAGCGTCAACGGTGAATGAACCCACCGGGACGTTGAAGTGCTGCATGACACCGGGTAGGTCCATGAAGCGCACATCGACGAACTCGACGTTTTCTTTCTTGATGAAGTCGAGAACTTCCGAGCTCGTTGTGAACATGCCAACCTCCTGTAAGGGTTCCTATTCGGGAACCATTGAGAACACAAGTCTAGGCAAGACGGGTATCGGTGGAGTATCCCCTCTGTTACCAACGTGTTAACTGATGCCGGCTAATATTTGCATATGAGCATTGTTGTCGAGCATTTAAACAAGAGTTTTGGGTCTGGGGTGACCGCGGTGCGGGATTTGAGCTTCGCGGCGGCGCCCGGAAAAGTGACCGGGTTCCTTGGTCCCAACGGAGCCGGAAAAACCACGACCCTGCGTTGCCTGTTGGGTTTAGTTGCCCCCACTTCGGGTACCGCGACGATCGACGGGGTTCGGTACCAGGAAATCTCGAACCCGATTAACGTCGTGGGCGCGTCCCTGGAGGCTAGTGGCTTTCACCCGGCCCGTACGGCTCGTAATCATCTGCGCATGATCGCTACCGCGGCCCAGATCAGTGGCACGCGGGTTGATGCGGTCCTGGATACGGTGGGGCTCACCGCCGCGGCGGATCGCAAGGTCGGTGGCTACTCATTGGGCATGCGCCAAAGGCTCGCGCTGGGTGTCGCTCTGTTGGGGGACCCCAAGGTTCTTATTCTCGATGAGCCGGCAAATGGCCTCGACCCTGAAGGTATTTCCTGGCTGCGCTCCTTCCTGCGCGAGCAAGCCGCCACAGGGGTTAGCGTTTTAGTTTCCAGCCACGTACTCTCCGAAGTCCAACAAACGGTCGACGACGTGATCATTATTCGTTCAGGGTCGTTGGTGTATCAGGGTTCATTGAATGCCTTGACCGAAAATGGTCCCCCTGAAGTCACCGTTCGCGGTCCGAACATTGGTCAACTCGCGATCCCGGGGGACTGGTCCCTGCGGGAATCAGAACCGGGCGAGGTGGTTGTCACGGGTGCAACTTTGGAAGCAGTCGGGCGGGCAGCATTCGAGCAGTCCCTTGAACTGCATGAACTATCTTCGAAAGCACCGGATCTTGAGGCGCTCTTTTTGGGTCTGACCGCAGAGGAAGCCGCCACCAGCGAGGGAAGCCAATCATGATTTCCTTGATCCGGTCCGAGTTCCGTAAAGTCTTCTCCACCAAGTTGCTGTTTATTTTGATTATTTCGGCAGTGGCATTTGCCCTACTTCAGGTCTTTCTATTGATTTTCGTGACTCCCCCTGGCCTCGAAGAGGCAAACCAACTCATGAACCCCCAATACATCAAAACGATTACTGCCTCGGCCGGAAGTGCCAGCATTTTCCTGTTGATTCTGGGCATAGTGGCAATGTCGGGGGAGTACCGTAACCAGACGATCACCTCCACTTTCTTGGTGGCACCTGTTCGTTGGAAAGTGATCGTCGCCAAGATGGCTACTTTCGCGATTTTGGCATTTTTTATTGCGATCCTGCTCTGGCTGATTGTGTCGATTACGGCGATGCTGCTACTCACCACTCAAGAATCTGCGCCATTTGAATGGAGCGGAGCATTTGAGATTCTCGGGGGGACCGTGCTCGGCCTGGTGCTGTACGGAATCTTGGGTGTGGCCATCGGGTCCTTGATCACCAGCCAGGTCGCCGCGATCATTATTTCCCTCGTCTGGGTCTTGATTGTTGAAGCGTTGCTTTCCGTATTTTTCGCCACGTTCGGTAATTGGCTGCCGGGAGGAGCATTGAATGCGATCCTGCAGACAAATGGAAACCCTGAGGCAATTGATGCGGATCTACTCAGCGTTCCCGTAGGAGCGCTCGTATTGATCGGTTACGCGGCAATTTTCGCAGTAGCCGCGGCCTTCTTCACGACCAAGCGTGATATTACGTGAGCTCGCAACCTGACTTAATGTTTGGTGAAAACGGTTATGCAAGTGTGGGTCGTCGCCTTGTGGCACTCTGCATTGACTGGTTTGCCAGCCTTGGTATCGCCGTCCTCGCATTTGCGCAGTTCGTTTACGGATCACCGGAATCAATGTTGGCAACGGTGGTGATCTTCTACGCGGAGATTGTGATTTTCACGTTCCTGATGGGGGCTTCGTTCGGGCAGCGGATTCTTGGTCTGCGTGTGATCAATATTGATGGTGGGAGGCTCTCACTGTGGCGAATCATGCTGCGCACACTGCTGATTATTTTGGTAATCCCAGCACTGGTTATGGATTCGGACGGACGTGGCTTACACGACCGAATTGTTCGATCGCGCGCAATTCGGGTGTTAAAGGGATGACAGCAGCTCGCCTGGGTTTCTCGCGTGCACGTTTAGCGAGGACGTTTCATGGAACGGGCGCTGGTAGGCATGGGCCCTTTGGGGATAGGGAGCGTGTTTGCCGCGTTTCCCAGAGCATCAAGGCGACGACGGACTTCGGTTACTTCGCCTCCGCGTAAATTGCGGGGTAGCTTTGTTAACGTCTTTTGTAGTTTTCTCAGTGTCACCTGATCTGCTTCAACCCCGACTTGGATTTCGTAGATCGGGATATCTGGCACCCACCGCGCAGTCTTTTTGCGCTCGTTGGTGAGCAAGGCGGTGACCCGGGATGCTGGGCCTTCTGAGATTAGGATGACTCCAGGGCGTGCCACGATCCGAGAGACCATGTCTTGGCTCTTATTGATTGCAACGGCGGGAGTCATTGGCCATTTATTGCCGCGGATACTCTGCACAACGGCCGCAGCCGCCCCCGGTTGACCTTCAATTGAGGAGTAGGCCGCCGACATCGCGCGGCGGCTAAACCAGTAGGTGCTGGCCAGAAGACCGACCGGTATGCCGACAAGGAATGCGGTGGGGGGGTTGAGCAGCAGCCACACGGGGGCCGCAACTACGAGGAATCCGAGTACGAAGAAACCCAGTGACTCGGCCCACAGGAATGGATATGCCTTTTGGGTCATTTTCCAGTTTTGAGCCAGTGATGAGAGTCCTTGAAGAAATTTGCCTTTAGCCACGGGTTCACCCTATGGCAATGCGAATTAAGGCTTAGTGAAGGGTAACCACCGTGATCGGGTCACCCGTGCTGATCACTCCCGGGCACTCGACCCATCCGGTCACCCCACGAAGATCGATGGCAGCTTTAGGGAAACGATGCGCGGGAGTGTCGTATTTCGCGTTCACCATTTCTCCAGAGATCGTGCACGGTGCATTGGCCCCGCCGGTCATGATGCTGGCTCCGCTGGGAAAGACCAGCCGGGTCATGGCCGGCAAAGCGGTTAAATCGGGGAGACCATCTGTGCAGATATTGTCCGCGATCGTTCCGGGCTCAAGTTCATCGATTCCTAGGTTGGCTGCGATTTTAGCTAGTTGGGCCGCGTCAACAATTGAGATTTGGCGGTAGTTGTTGATTTCGGTCCCACGTGCGAATGCGTGGGCCTCCCGGGCAGCGGCAAACATGGTGCGGCCGTAATGTCGATCTCCCGCGATGCCGGCAAAATCCAAGGTGACGTGGTCAACGCGGGTGGGGACCTGTGAATCGGCGAACCACACGTGCAGGGAAGTGACCGAGGCACTCATGAATTAACAGCTCCGCGCTTTTGCATCGCCTGGCCGTACAGCCGGCCGGCTCGGTAACTTGAACGCACCAGCGGGCCACTCATGACACCCGCGAAACCGATTTCGTAGGCGCGCTGCTCCCATTGCACAAATTCCTCAGGGGGAGCCCAACGGGTCACCGGATGGTGCAGTTTTGAGGGGCGCAGGTACTGGGTGATTGTGATCAAGTCGCACCCAGCATCGTGGAGATCAACGAGTGCCTGATCAATCTCGGCTGCTTCTTCACCCATGCCAAGAATTAAGTTACTTTTGGTGACCAGGCCGGCATCGCGCGCCTGAGTAATTACGTCCAGGCTCCGGTCATAACGAAACGCTGGTCGGATTCGTTTGAAGATTCGTGGCACAGTTTCGACGTTGTGAGCCAAAACTTCGGGGCGGGTTGCGAAAACAACAGCGAGGAGTTCAGGGTTCCCTGAAAAATCAGGGATGAGTACTTCTACACCGGTATCGGGGTTGAGGAGCTTGATTTGAGCAACCGTTTCCGCGTAGAGCCAAGCGCCTTCGTCAGGGAGGTCGTCACGGGCAACTCCGGTGACAGTCGCGTAACGGAGGCCCATTTTTTGGACCGACTCAGCGACCCGGCGGGGTTCATCAACGTCTAAGGGTTCAGGCTTACCGGTGTGGATTTGACAGAAGTCACAACGTCTAGTGCACTGCTCGCCGCCAATCAGGAAAGTAGCTTCCCGGTCTTCCCAGCATTCGTAGATATTGGGGCAACCGGCTTCTTGGCACACGGTGTGCAGACCTTCGCTCGCCACAAGATTGCGAATCTTGGTGTATTCAGGTCCAGTCTTCATGGTGGTACGAATCCACGATGGCTTTTTTTCGATGGCAACCTCAGCATTGCGGGCTTCAATCCGAAGTAGCTTGCGACCTTCAGAGGTGGTTCCGGTAAATGCAGCATCGGTTGTCATGGGGCATTTCCTCCAATGGGGCTGAGTTCGCGAAGATGAGCCTGCAAGATGGGTAGCACCGTACTAGGTGTGACGTCATGACGCGATTCTTCACTGAGCGTGGTGACGGTGGCATCGGTAATTCCACAAGGAACGATGCAGTGGTAGGCATCGAGTGAGTTATTGCAGTTGAGGGCGAACCCGTGGAGGGTGACGCCTTGGGAAACTCGAATCCCAATTGCGGCAATCTTGCGCGCAGGTAGTGGGTGAGTGACCCACACTCCACTGCGTCCTTCAACCTGTTCGGTAACTACTCCAAATTCACTACACACGAGCATCAACATTTCCTCAATCCGGCGCACGTGGGCGACAACGTCCATGGGATCACCGAGTCGAAGAATTGGGTACCCGACAATTTGACCGGGGCCATGCCAAGTGATTTTCCCGCCGCGATCGACATCGACCACCGGCACATCTGATGTTGGTCGCTCATGTATTTCTGTGCGTTTGCCCGCGGTATACACGGAAGAGTGCTCCAGAAGCAGGATTGTGTCTTCTCGGGCACCTGACGCGACTTCGGCGTGAACCTTTTTTTGGTAGTCCCAAGCCTGCTGGTAGTCAATCTCGGTACCGAGCAGTTCAATTTCCAGCATTTGAAACCCCTTTACCGATGCTCTCCCAGAGAAGGGTGTCAGCCGCGCGTCGACCGCTGACCATTGCCCCTTGGATACTGGAACTGGAGAGGTAATCCCCCGCGAGATATACCCCATTGGACACGGCGGGCGGGTGAAAGTCGTGTGGGGGAGCCATGGCGGGAAGTGCGTGCTGAATCGGGTAATGGCCAACTAGTTCCCACGAGGAGGCGTCCGTGTCGTGCATTGTGCTCAGTTGGCCCACAAGATCGAGGCCACGTTCATGAACCCCGATTGCTGAAGTGGAAATCAATTGCATGCCGGGTGCGTAGCTGGGAACCGCATTGGTCAACACGACACTATTTGTGACTGGACCTGCCGCGCTCGCGTTAACCACGATAACCGGCTTGTTTTCGTTGAGGGTGCCCAAGGGTGCGAGGTGATACCACGTCGTCACCGAGTTCCAGGCCGGGACGCTTACCCCACTCAGTTGCCCAGACGAAGTCGAATCAGTTGCAACAATCACGGCCTTCGCATTGATTACTTCACCACCCACATGCACCGAGTTCGGTGAGATGGAAGTGACCGCGGAATTAAATCGAACCGTTCCTTCTGGCAGCGCGTGAAAAATCTGTTCTGGGATTGCTTGCATTCCACGCGCTGGAAGAGAAGGCTTCCCTTTAACGAATGTGCGTAGCACTAAGTTCATGAAGCGACTGGACGTGGAAAGTTCTTGTTCAAGAAAGACACCTGAGAAGAATGGCTGGACCACCTGGGAATAAAAGTCACCCCTCACTCCGGCGCGCTCCAGGGCTGTGTGTGAATTAGTGTCCACTTCGAGGGCAATCGTGGCTGGTGATTTACTCGACTGGGCTAATGCGTAGCGCAAGAAAGCGGCTTTTGAGCCCAGAGATCCCGATCTGATCGAGCTAGGTAACCAACCCAGGAGTTCGCGGGGATCACCGAGTTTGATTCGCCCGTTCTCGGAGGCTGAAATCACTCCAGCACTAAATGCGTGAAGGTCGAGTGCTTCGTAGTCCAAAACTCGTTGGCCTTCAGGGTAGGCCGTGTTGTATAGCTGAAATCCGTGATCCATGTGGACCCCGTCAACAATGTCGGTGCGAACCCGACCACCGACACACTCACTTGCTTCAAGAACCAATACTTCGACGCCATGGATGCAGAGTTGCCTCGCGGCCGACAGGCCCGCAAGCCCGCCTCCAATAACGACTACCGGTGGAGTGGTCACTGCGAATCAGGCGCCCGGTTCTGCAAGTGCCGCGCGAATCGCTGACTCAATATTTTTGTCTTGGAAATCAAAGTTATGTTGTTCAAGTCTTGCGGGCAATACGCGGGAACTGCCGAGAACTTCAGTAGAGAATTCACCTAAATAAATCTTCAGGGCAATGGCGGGTGCAGGCAGGAGTGTTGGCCGGCCCAAGACTGCGCCCATCACCCGGGTAATTTCGGCATTTGTTTCTGGCTGGGGTCCAGTGAGGTTCACCGGACCGCTGATCTCAGCGTTATTGAGCGCAAACTCGATCGCCCGTAGTTCATCTCGCATGGAAATCCACGACCAGTACTGCTTGCCGTTCCCCAGTTTGCCGCCAACACCTGCTTTAAACAGGGGGAACATGCGCTCCCAGGCACCGCCTCGTGCTGAAACAACTAGGCCGGTTCGAAGGTGCACTACCCGGATCCCAGCATCGCCGGCGGCGTAGGTGGCGTCCTCCCAAGCGACCACTACGTCGGATAGGAAGCCGTGACCGGCTGGATCAGTTTCTGTTACTGCCGTGGTTCCGGTATCTCCGTAAAAACCAATAGCCGAAGCGCTGATCAGCGTGTGCGGTTTGTGTTCCATCTGGGCAATTGCGCGGGAAATCGTCTCGGTGCCGTTGACTCGACTGTCCAAGATTTCTTTTTTGTAGGAGTCACTCCAGCGGTGATCGCCTACTCCGGCGCCGGCGAGATGGATAACAGCGTCAATGTCACCGAGATCACCGACGAATCCTGTGTCTGGGCCCCAGCGCACTTCGTCTGCTGCATTTGGATCCCGTCGAACGAGCCGAATCACCTCATGTTGAGAAGCACGCAGATGCGGAACCAACTCAGACCCGATGAGACCGCTAGCTCCCGTAATTGCGATGCGCATGGCTACAGGCCGAGCTCAGCATCAAATGTAGCCTCTTCCAACCGAGCCTTCATAGTTGAAAGGAAACGGGCAGCATCGGCACCGTCGACCAGCCGGTGGTCGTAGCTCAAAGCCAGGTAGACCATTGAGCGAATAGCAATTACGTCTTGTCCGTTGTCATCGGTGACCGCAACAGGACGCTTGACAACTGCTCCGGTGCCCAGAATGGCTACTTGCGGCAGATTAACTATTGGGGTGTCAAACAATGCCCCGCGACTGCCGGTGTTGGTAACGGTAAATGTTCCACCCGAAAGGTCATCTGGGGAGACTTTACCGGTGCGAGTTCGCTCGGCCAAATCGGCAATTTGACGGGCGATCCCGGCAACGTTGAGGTCCCCGGCTTGGTGGATAACAGGAACGAGCAGTCCCCGTTCGGTATCCACGGCAATGCCGATGTTTTCGTCCGCGTAATACGTGACCGTGCCGGCAGCTATGTCGATGGATGCGTTGATTTGTGGGTATTGCTTCAACGCTTCAACAGAGGCCTTTACAAAGAACGGCATGAAGGAAAGCTTTACGCCCTCACGTTGTTCAAATGAAGTCTTCACTCGCTTTCGAACGGCAGCAATGCGGGTCACGTCAACTTCAACGACCGTGGTGAGTTGAGCCGATACCTGTAGCGACTCCACCATGCGCTGGGCGATTACCTTGCGCAAGCGACTGAGGGGTTCGGTGGTTCCGGCAAGTGGGCCACTTGCCAGCGTGGCCGGTGCGTTGGGCTTTTGTGCGGTAGCGGGGGGAGGAGTGGGCGCTGATGGAGGTGTGGGCGCTGGCGGAGCCGCTGCAGTCGGCGCTGCGGTTGTGCCTGCCGAAGCTGCTACTACATCTGTTTTGGTGATCCGGCCACCAGCGCCGGTCCCCGTAACGGTGGTGAGGTCCACTCCCGCATCAGATGCCATGCGGCGAACCAACGGAGTCACGTAACCCGTTTGGGTTGACTCCGCGGGTGCCGCGG
>DEZY01000028.1:26024-29256 GCA_002365735.1 Actinobacteria bacterium UBA3120 | reverse complement strand
TTGGTGCAGCGGGCGCAGGCGTGGCGGCAACACTGGATCCGATCCGGCCGAGCTCGCCACCTACTTCGATGACGGAGTCTTCGGGTGCGGTGATCTTGATGAGCACGCCGGCAACAGCGGCAGGAATCTCAGTGTCGACTTTGTCAGTAGAGATTTCAACAATTGGTTCGTCGACGGCGACGGCATCACCTTCGGATTTGAGCCAGCGGGTGATGGTTCCTTCGGTGACGCTTTCGCCCAATGCGGGAAGAACAATGATGCTTTCGGCGCCTGCGGCGGCAGGCGCCGGCGCTGGTGCGGCTTCTTCAGCGGCAACCGGTGGGGTGACGGGTGAGGTGACGGGGGCCTCAGCGGGCGGTGCCACAGGTGCGGGGGCCTCAGCGGGCGCGCCGACTTCGGATTCTTCGCCGATCACGGCTAATTCTGCGCCAACTTCGACTACATCATCTTCTTGGGCGGCCAATGAGAGCAGGATTCCGGTCACCGGGGAAGGAATCTCGGTGTCGACTTTGTCAGTTGAAATCTCGACGAGCGGCTCGTCGGCGTTAACATGATCACCAACATTTTTCAACCAGCGAGTGATGGTTCCTTCGGTGACGCTTTCGCCGAGCTGTGGCATCTTGACGGAAACTGACATTGGGGCTCCTATTAACTCTGCATTGGCTTTTTAGGCGTGGGCATGAAGTGGTTTACCGGCAAGGGCGAGGTGGGCCTCTCCCATTGCCTCGTTTTGGGTGGGGTGTGCGTGAATCAGCGTTGCAACATCTTCTGGGTACGCCTCCCAGTTAACAATTAACTGGGCTTCGCCGATTTGCTCACCAACACGGGAGCCGACCATGTGAATCCCAACGACAGGTCCATCTTTTTGAGAAACAAGCTTGATGAAACCAGCCGTGCCAAGGATCTGGCTTTTCCCGTTTCCGCCGAGGTTGTATTCATAGACATTCACACTGTCACCAAATGCTGCTCGGGCTTCTGCTTCATTCATGCCCACGCTGGCAACCTCTGGTTCGCAGTAGGTGACTTTAGGAATATTGATGTCAGCGATCACAACCGGGTTTTGACCGGCGATCTCTTCGGCAACAAAGATTCCGTGTTGGAAGCCGCGGTGAGCAAGCTGCAAACCGGGAGTGATGTCTCCGACGGCAAAGATACCGGGAACATTTGTGGCTAAGCGTTCGTTGACCAGCACCCAGCCGCGTTCCATTGCGACACCATTTTCTTCGAAGCCCATGTCTGCGGTGTTGGGCCCGCGGCCAACAGCAACGAGAAGAAGTTCCGCGCTAATGACTTTGCCGTCTTCGAGAGTGATGTCCACGCCAGAGTCCGTGTGGCTCGCCGAAGCGAACTTCGTTCCGAGAATGAAATTAATGCCACGTTTGCGATACGCGCGTTCAAGTGCTTTGGACACGGCTTCATCTTCATTGGGAACAAGGTGGGGCAGTCCCTCAACAATTGTCACGTCGGCACCAAATGATTTCCAGACACTTGCAAACTCAACGCCAATGACTCCGCCACCCAGCACGATCACACTTTTCGGGACGTAATCCAAATTAAGCGCCTGATCCGAAGTCATAATCGGACCTGAGATTTCCAGGCCAGGGATTGACTTTGCATACGATCCGGTCGCAAGTACCACGTTTTTTCCGGTGTATTTCACGCCATTTACTTCAATTGTTTGGGGATCGATCAGCGTGCCTTCACCCTCAACGAAAGTGACATTGCGGCTCTTCACCAGACCTTGTAGTCCCTTATACAGGCGGGCCACGACGCCGTCACGGTATTCATTGACTTTGGGCATGTCAATGCCCTCGAAGCTAGTTTTGACCCCGAAGTTTTCCGATTCCCGACTTGAATCGGCAACCTCGGCTGCGTGGAGAAGCGCTTTGGTGGGGATGCAGCCACGGTGAAGGCAGGTGCCACCCAATTTGTCTTTATCGATCAGGATCACCGAAAGACCAAGTTCAGCGGATCGAAGGGCGCAGGCGTACCCGCCGCTACCGCCTCCAAGGATCAGTACGTCAGCAGAATTCATGGCCCTATCCTTTCACCGTTACGTGTGGGAGCGCGCAGGGGCTATTGAGCCCGATTGAGTCCGATTAGCCCGCACTGAGTTCGCGAGCGATTTGCACGAAAGTGCGGACTCCCGCTCCCGTCCCACCCTTGGGGGTGTAGCCAAATGGGGCAACGTCGTTGTAGGCCGGGCCGGCTACGTCAATGTGGACCCAGGGTTGTGAATCGGGGACGAATTCCTGCAAGAACACGCCGGCGGAGAGCATCCCGGCTAGTCCATCGCCAATATTTGCAATGTCTGCTGTCTGGGATTTGAGGGTTTCCCGCAAGTCGGCTGGCAGGGGCATAGCCCACATTTCCTCACCGACGATCCCACTGGCCGCAACGACCTGATCACGAGCGGACTCGGTATTGCTCATGACACCGGCAATCCGGCGACCCAAAGCAATGCGTTGCGCCCCGGTAAGAGTGGCAATATCAATCATAAGATCGGGTTTTTCCCGGACGCTCATTCCGATTGCGTCAGCCAGCACAAGTCGACCTTCAGCATCCGTGTTGAGAACCTCAACCGTGGTCCCGTCGAAAGTGGTCACAATGTCGCCGGGGCGTTGGGCGGTACCACTGGGCATATTCTCGGCGGCTGCAACCCATCCGGTCACCTTGACCTTCAGACCCAACCCGGCGATCGCGCTTACTGCGGCGATCACGGAGGCCGAGCCGGACATGTCGGCTTTCATTTCATCCATTTTGGACGCTGGCTTGATCGAGATGCCACCGGTATCAAATGTGATCCCCTTGCCGATCAAGGAAAGGTGGGCTTTGGCCCCTCTGGGCGCGTACGTCATTTTGATTAAGCGGGGCGGCCGAGAGGATCCGAGTCCAACGCCCAAGATGGCGCCGCAACCGCTCGCCTTAAGGGCTTTTTCATCCCAGATCTTGACCGTTACGGGAAGTGAACTTACGGCCTTTTTGGCCGCGCTCGCCAAGTCGGCAGGAGCGAGGTCGTTGGGGGGAGTATTGATCAGGTTGCGGGCCAAGTAGATGGAGGCCGCAACTTTCTGAGCCTGCGCGAGTGCCAACTTCATGTCGGAGTTGAGTTCGGTCGGAATAGAAATAACAAATGAACTAACGCCGGCCGGCTTTGGCTTGGTTTTGTATTCGGTGAACGTGTAAGCGGCGAGGGCGCACGCGATGACGGTTGCGTCGACATGCTCGGGAG
>DEZY01000028.1:12765-25961 GCA_002365735.1 Actinobacteria bacterium UBA3120 | reverse complement strand
GACATGCTCGGGAGAGTGACCACCAGAAATGGCAACTTTCTTGGCTCCAGAAAGCGCGCGGACACCATTACCCATCGCGCGGCGAAACTGCTCGAGATCGAATCCGTTGCGGAAATCACCCAGGCCAACTGCGATGAGTACGGGGGATTTGACCCCAGCGCCAGATGCAAGTGTGACTACCTCACCGAGGGCACCCGTGCCGCCCAGATGCGCGATTTCGGTGGCGATCCGTTGTGCCTGAGTGGGGGTGAAGCCGTGTGCAACAAGCTCCACGCTGTTGCCCTTGCCCGGAGCGGTGTTCACAATCAAGGCGTCAGCAACGAGGTCTTTCGGCTTGGTCGCGGTAAGCGTGAAGCGTGGGACAGATGCTGCAAGCGTGGATTTTGCGCGAGAGGTAGGGGCACTTTTCTTTGCGGTAGGCATGCTCAAAGTCTAGGCTGTCGCTCATGTCAACCCCACCTTCGGACCTTTTGCACACTCCTTTGTTTGCCAGTCACCAAAGCTTGGGGGCAAAGTGCGCAGATTTCGGTGGTTGGGAAATGCCGATCGAGTATGCAGGAGCGGTGGCCGAGCACGGCGCGGTCCGCTCAACCGTGGGAGTTTTTGACGTATCCCATATGGGCAAGCTTCGGGTCACGGGCCCGGGAGCGCTCTCGGCCCTCAACTCAATTGTCGCGAGCGATTTAGCCAAGATCGGTAATGGTCAGGCCCAGTACTCCATGTTGTGTAATGAAAATGGCGGAGTAGTCGACGACTTCATCATTTACCGATTCTCCGAAGACAACATATTTATTATTCCTAACGCGACTAACGCAACCAAAGTTTTTCAGAGACTTAGTGAGGCGCTTCCGTCTGGGATCATAATTGAAAACTTACATAATGAGTACGGGATTATTGCCATCCAAGGACCGTTAGCAGCAAATGTCCTTGGCCGGATGGGCCTGCCATTTGACTGCGACTACATGAACTGGTTGCAGGCGGACGTTGACGGTGAAAGGGTAATAATTTGTCGAACCGGTTACACCGGTGAGGTTGGATTCGAACTCGTTGCACCGGTAGGCGTGTTGCAACAAATGTGGGATCGCTCGATTGTCGCTGCCGCGCAAGTGGGCGGAATTCCGGCCGGTCTGGGCGCGCGGGATATTCTCAGAACCGAAATGGGGTACCCATTACACGGCCAAGACATTAGCCCCAGCATCTCGCCCCTGGAAGCAAAGATTTCCTGGGCGGTCGGTTGGGACAAGCCCGATTTCGATGGTAAAGAAGCGTTGCAAGCAACCCGGGTTCAGGGTGCTGTGCGTAAACGTGTCGCACTCAGAGCAACTGGTCGAGGAATTCCCAGAGCCCACATGGATGTGTATAGCGATCTTGAGTTACAGCACAAGATCGGTGAAATTACGAGCGGAACTTTCTCGCCATCTTTGAAAGAAGGGATCGCACTGGCCCTGGTCGACGTTGAGCATGAAAAATTGGCAACAATGTTCATTGACGTGCGCGGTAAGGCACTCGAATGCACCAACGTCTCATTGCCATTTATTGTGGCGACGCCGAAGTAAAGGACTGCAGCAGGTCAACGCTTATTTGCGCGCCGACGCCTCGGTCATCGCTGAGGTCAAGTGGAAGCCCGGAAGAAATACCCATTCGCTCAACCGCCTGACCCACCGCGCGATCAGGGGAGGTAGCTGCATTGCGCCACCAACGGCTTGCTTTCATTGAGATTCGGTGGCCGATCAGAGCTGCTGCGAGTTCTTGGGTGGAGCCTAAAATAACGGGGGTCTTGCGCACAGCGGCCTCGAGCAGCGCATCCAAATAGAAGGCAATTACACCGGTTGAGTCAAGGAGGGCCAGTTCGCGTGGCTGCGCACGTGACTCACGGTTTTCGCGCATCAAGTCAACGATGGCAGTGATCTGGTCCATGGCCTGTTGATCGCTCGTCCCTAATCGTTGATGGGTCACCTGCCACGCATCTTTGCGGGTCAACAATCCAATGATCGCTCGAGTAACCACCGGATCGGCCTGCATGTCGCTCGTGAAGTACAGCAACGTGGCGCCGGTGTCCACCGCCGCGTCAACGGCGGCAGATCCCGAACCGAAGCCACCTGCTGTGGGTTCAAGTCGGTGCGGGGTCAGCACGGTGCCTCGCTGCTGCCACCAGGTCACAAGCTCGGCCAGGGACCCCGTGGCTAGTGGGTTAATGGTGATCTGGCTGTTGGGAGTGAACGACTCAATCCGGTCAAATGGGTTTTCGCTTTCGCCAGAATCGCTCACTACGTCAGGATATGCGCTCGGCGCCCGCGAACACGGCGGGTGCATCAAATGCGGCTTTGCGCGACGCCCGGCGCAGCAGTTGCAAGATCGGCGAACCAATCAATGCGATCAGGATCACTGTTAACGCCGCGCGAGGCAGGTCAAAGCCGAGAGACGTCGTGATGTTGAATCTGATCCAGGCAAGAAGGTTTTCACTCGCGGCTGCACCGGGTGTAAAAGCAATCTGTTCGGGAAGATTAAGTGAAAATGGCCAAAACCACAGGTTCATAACAAACCCAAATGCCACGCAGGCGATTGCCGCATAGGAGCTCAACAAAAATATTTCCCACTTACCGCTTGCCTTGGGAAGGAGCCCTGCGCCAAGTCCCACCCAGGCTGCGGCCAGCATTTGAAACGGAAGCCACGGCCCTACTCCACCGGTAAACATCGCCGAAGCGAGTAGCGAAATAGATCCCAGGAGAAATCCGAAGCCAGGGCCAAGGGCTCGACCAGCCAAGATCAGAATTACCCAGATGGGTTCAATCCCGCCGAGTCCAGCGCCAAGTGGTCGCAAAACAGCGATGACTGCGGCTAAAGCTCCCAGCAGGGCAATTGCTTTTGCGTTGAGGACGCCGTCGCTGACCTGAGAAAAAACGGTTGTCAGGAGCAGCGGGATAATTATTGCAAAAAGTAACGGGGCTTCACTCGAGTTGATGACTAAAAATGAATCAGCGGGTGCCACAAATGGCCACAGAAAACTGAATACACCAATCAGGCTGAGTGCGGCAATTGATATTGCCGAGGATCGGCCTAAAGGGACCGCATGCACTAGGCCAACTCTTGTTCTAATGCGTGAGCGATTTGCTCAACCGTGATCCAGCGCTCGGGAGCCAGGATTTTGGACACTTGTGGGGCAAACATGGGGGAGTCGGTAATCACAGCAGGGGTTGGACCATTTGCCACAATTTCACCATCACCCATGATCACAACGCGGGTGGCAAGCTCTGCAACAAGTTCAACATCATGGGTCGCCAACAAAATGCTGTGACCACTTTGCGCCAAGCCGACAAGGACCTCACCCAACTTCTTTTTGGTGGGGTAGTCCAAGCCACGGGTTGGTTCATCAAGTAAGAGCAACGGTGGCTTTGCGGCCACAATCAGGCACAAGGCCAACAGCATTTGTTGACCTTCGGAGAGATCACGCGGGTGCGTATTGTCGGCAACTTCAGGTGCCATTAGGGCGAGCAACGCTCGGGTCGTACCGGGCGCGCATTTGGCATCGGTATCTGATGCTTTGCATTCGGCCCCAACGCTGAGGGCTTCAAAAAGATCGTGGGGCTGCTGGGGAACGAATCCAACGTGGCGTAACAGATCACTGGTGGGAACGGCTCGGGGATCCACACCATTAATGCGCACACTTCCCTTGAGAGGTTCCTTAAGCCCCACGAGCACGCGCAGCAAGGTTGATTTACCGGCACCATTTCGACCCATGAGTGCTGTTATCTCGCCGGCATCAAGGTCGAGGTCAACCCCGCGCAGAACGCTCTGATTTCCGTAGGCGAAGTGGAGTTTGCGCAGGGTAGCAATCCGCGGGGCTTGGGTCGGTACGGCATGGACGGCGGGTGAGTGGTCGGCGAGCAACGCGCGAAGTGGCGGTGCTGCCCGGCGCGCATCGCGGATACTGATCGGAAGGGGATCCCAACCGGCAAGGCGACCCAGGTGAATCACGGGTGGGGCGATCGGTGAGGTTTGCATGAGTTCGCTGGGTGATCCGGAACTGATCTCACCGCCCTCAAGGAGAAGGATCGAATCGCAATATTGCATGACCCGCTCAAGTCGGTGCTCAGCCAAAATCACGGTGATGCCTAGATCATGAACCAGGCGATGCAATGAAGCCAGTACTTCTTCGGCCGCGCCCGGGTCAAGAGCGGATGTGGGCTCATCGAGAACCAAAACGAGTGGCTGCGCGGTGAGGACCGACCCGATTGCCACGCGCTGCTGTTGACCACCACTCAACGTGTGCAGTGGGCGGGTGCGTAGCTGCGTGAGTCCAAGTAGATCCAGGATCTCTTCAACCCGACGCCGCATCACCGATGGCGTTACGCCCAGGCATTCCATTGAGTAGGCGAGTTCGTCCTCAACGAGATCTGTAACAAAACCTGACACCGGATCCTGCGGGACGAAGCCCACTAGGTCTGCGAGTTCGCGCGGTTGATGCTCTTGGGTTGAGCGGCCATTAACACTCACTACTCCAGCTAGATGCCCGCCAGTGAAGTGTGGAACTAGTCCATTGATTGCGCGCAGAAATGTTGTTTTTCCGCTGCCGGTCGCCCCCAGTAGGAGCGCAAGTTCTCCAGCCGGGATCTCTTGGTTGACGTTTCGCAATACCGGTTCGGCTTCGTCGGAGTAACGAAATGTCACGTTGTCGAAACGAATCATGTGCGGACCTCGACTTTCAATGTAGCGTCCGCACTCGAATTTAGATCAGGTGGACGAGGGGAAGAAAGTGCAGGTGTACTGGCAACCGTAAAGGCGATTAAACCCCATATGGGCAAGGCAGGCCACGTGTTCAGCTCAGGAGTCAACACTAAAGCTTGATTTACTTGGGAGTGGGCAATGAGAAAAATTGCCAAGACGGTGACACCGGCAGCGCTCACCAGAGACTCGGGCAACGCCCACGTATCGGGTCGATACACAGTGCGAACGCGGGTAAGACCGGCCCGCCACAGTGTGACACCGCCCAAGAGCACGCCAGTTCCTAAAATGATGAACGCAACCATGGCGCTCAAACTGGCTGTGAGAAGTGCGTAGATCCCAATGATCGCGAGGGAAAGTGAGGTCAGCACCAGACCAATTGAAATTCGGTGACCCACGGCGGATTCCTTGCGATGCCTGCCATATCCGCGTGAATCCATGGACTCGGCCAGGACAATTGAGCGATCAAGCGCCCCGGCAAGCACGGGAAGCCCAAGGGAGGCGAATCCACGTACTCCCTTTGTGTTCTTGCCTCGGAGTCGGCGCATTTCACGAATCCGCCCGGCGTCGGCTGTGAGCTGCGGAATAAAAGTTAATGCGACCACAATGCTGACGCCCAATTCATAGAATGCGGTTGGGATAGCTTTGAGCAGCCGGGTCGGTGAGGCAAGTGAGTTGGCCGCCCCGATCACAATTGCGATGGTCGCGATGCGAAGTCCGTCGTAAAACGCCCCTAGAAGGGCCTCGAGCGTGACCGACCCGCCTACCCGCAGGCCATTCATCCAATCTGGTAGTGAAATACCTGGCAACTCAATCAAAATTGTGGTTCCCATGCCGGCACCAAAAATAAACTGGAACAGGACGCGAATCGTGATGATCATCGCACCAAGAAAGAGAAAAAAGTTAAATGACTTTCCCCATGGCGCCTGCGGTTTGCGCGATGCAACCACGATTACCGCAGACCCGATGAGCAGCGCCAACAGAAGTGGATTTGTGGTCTGGGATGCGGCCGCTGCCAGGGAAAGTGACCACAACCACCAAGCACCCGGATGTAACCAGCGCGCAATCATGACTTGCTCCGACGCCAAAAATAGAATCCGGCAACCGAGAGTAATCCAAAAACTAAAGCGGTTCCCAGCGGAGCGAGTGAGGATTGCGCCGCAGATTCTGCTGGTTTATCTGCGGTGACAGCAGGCTGATGAGTAGTTATCGGTTGGGGTGGAGTCGACGCAACGTAGTCAGCCACCGGGGTTGCGCATTCGCTCAACGGGTACCCGGATATCCCACAAGTGAATCCACCATCGGTCCGCAGAACGACAACGGATTTTAAAAGGTCGTACCCGTTGGCATCAAGTGTGCCCACCGCGCAATAAACCGCGGGTTCGGGTGGAGTTTCTCCGGAGGGCGCGAGCGCCTGGTCACCTGAATCGATCACAATTGCGACGCGCTTGATGCCAACGATGGGGTCAACGTCGGCGCAAGCGATCTCGAACGCTGCGCGCGGTGAATTCGCGGGGGCCAGCCCTGCGACCCCGGGACTTGAGGCATCGAATCGCCACGCCTGCACGCTGCCCTCGGTCGGATTGGTGCTGGCCGGGCCCACAGGGGAATAGGACCAAGTGTCACCATCCTGGGTCCAGAAGTTCCAGTATCGATAGGCGGTTGCCTGCGCACCGACGGCCGCTGACAACGAAAACAGGAGGATTGTCACGAGGACAAGACCCAAATTCCGAATCAGCGACCGGGGTGCGTGTGGCATAATCGAATTACTTCTTCATGCTTTTGGTGAGGGTTGAGATCAGATTAACGCCGCCGAATTTCTTCGGATTGGAATCTGTTGCTTGTGCGACCATGAGTAACCACCCGAGGGCGCCGGCATTTACTTTGCCATCTTTGAGCGCCCACGTTTTGGCGTTCTTTTTCAACGCGGCGGTTGCTTTACCCACGGGCTTCTTACCCACCTTCATGGTGTTGAAGGTAACCACGGTTGCGGCAGTATTTCCAAAATCATCTCCGTCGTACGGAAATGAAGACAAGACACCGGTCTTGAGCTGCCCACTGAGGTAGCTGGCCAAATTCTTCACCTTGTTCTTCGCACATTTGGGGCTCGCACCTAATTTGTTCGCAGGTTCAGCCGGGGTCAATGCAGCCAGACCGAATAAAGCTTGTGCGGAGGCTGAGTTATTAACGCCGGCCTCACTCACCTGGAATTTTGCTCCGCCACTTTGAGCGCACGGTGTGATTGCACTGAGTAGGTATGCGCGCACCTGCCCCACCACCGCGGAATTGACTCCCAATCCTGACATTGCGGCATAAGCCAATCCGGATGAGTTCGTATCAGGTAATGCGCCTGAACCTGGGTAGTACGCAATACCGGTCTTGCCGTTGGGCGCCACCGCTGTTGCTTTGGTAAGCCACTCTACGGCGCGCTTTGCTTGCGCGATCTTGCCCGATGCGTTCAATGCGAGCGCGGCAAGTGCGGTTGCGTTGGTATTGGGCCCGGTGTAGTTGACGGCGTCTGGCGGTCCGCACGCGGTGCGAATACTGACCCGGTATGACTCAAAGCTGCCATCTAGGCATTGTTGGGCCACCAGCCATTTGACGGCAGCGCGGTCTGCGCTGACCCCGACAGAGTCCAAGCCAAGAATGGCTAATGCCTGATTGTCAACTCCGGTATAGGTCGGATCGGTAGTGCCATAGAGGCCGGCGTCTGGCCCGGCGGCGTGTGCTGGAGAAAGTCCCAGTCCTAATGCAACGGCAATGCTGAGCACTGCCGCCATGATTAATTTGTACGATTTTTTCATGGTGCCCCTTCAGTGAGTGGTCACTAGAACATGGCCCATGGATCGCTCAATCAAAAACCCCAAGCACAAAAAGTGCTAGGGGCGATCAAGTTTTCACTTGAGCGCTCGTCCCGTTACCTCGACGGATGACCGCTCGCGAGTGTTAGGTGCTCCGACTTATCAGGTTTTCACCTGACTTACGGTTGCGGGACAGCGCCGGATTTTCACCGAACTTCCCCTAGATTCACACGCGTCAATCTTTTGTTGTGTGCGTATAGCACCACATTATGAACGCCCGTGTCAATGCGAACACGGATTATGGTCAGGAAGGTTATTCAGCGTCCAGGCTCATGGGTCCGTATACAACTCGATCGCCGTCAACGAGAGTGACGGCGCTGATTCCGGCTGCACGTAGTTCACGCCAGGTGTCAGACACGAACGCTTCCGCATCGCCTTGGCTGGGGAATACCGATGTGACACATGGCTCCACGGGTGAGTCGATCACTTGGCCGTCATTATCTAAATATTGCCAACTCCAGGACATTGCGTCTCCTTAACGCTCAGGCTAAATTTTACGGTCTTATTTCAGGTGAAACGGTTAGTGCTGGGTCTGTGCTCACAAGGTCACCGAGCGCGTAGTCGATCCCGCTGAGGACATCTTCAGGCAATGTTACCCCCGCAGCCTTCGCATTTTCAGTTATTTGCTCAGGTCGTGAGGCACCCACAATGGCTGCAGACACGTTGGGATTGCTCAGGACCCAGGCGATGGCCAGTTGAGACATGGTCAAATCCATGTCTTTGGCGATTGGCTCCAATTTCTCAACAGCCGCTAGGACTGGATCATTGAGCCAACGGGCGACAAAGTTCGCGCCAGAAGAAGTGTCGGTGGCTCGACTGCCCTTTGGAGCCGGCGCCCCAATTTTATATTTTCCGGTCAACACACCCTGAGCGATGGGGGACCACACAATTTGGCCAATGCCCAGTTCCTCACTTGCCGGAACAACTTCGGCCTCAATTACCCGCCACAACATGTTGTATTGGGGCTGGTTGCTCACGATCCGATCAAAACCCATGTCGGAGGCGATGCGGACTGCATCGCGGATTTGTGCCGCTGTCCATTCACTCACCCCCACATAGAGGACTTTGCCTTGACGGACCAGGTCATCAAATGCGCGAAGGGTTTCTTCCAGGGGGGTTTCGTAGTCGTAGCGGTGCGCTTGGTAGAGATCCACATAATCGGTCTGCAACCTGCGCAATGAATTCTCACACGACTCCATGATGTGCTTGCGTGAAAGTCCGCGGTCATTAGCTCCCTCGCCGGTCGGCCAGTACACCTTGGTGAAGATTTCTAGACTTTCCCGGCGTTGGCCTTTGAGAGCTCTGCCCATTACTTCTTCAGCTTTGGTAGCCGCGTAGACATCTGCAGTGTCAAAAGTGGTGATCCCGGCCTCCATGGCTGCCTGCATGGTCTTTATGGCGAGGTCATCGGTGACCTGTGATCCGTGGGTGATCCAGTTGCCGTAAGTGATTTCACTGATTTTCAACCCGCTATGACCCAAGTGACGAAACTCCATCTGTCTACTTGCCTTTCTTTAGTCGACGTTCAACACGTGGTTTTGGCATGCGCAGTCGGCGATATTGCAAGGTGCGCATGAGTGCGTAAAGTGTGATTCCCCGTCGGTCTGCTTTATCGGGAAAGGCTTTCTTGGTTCGGGACTTGAGTTGAATAACCAAAATAGTGGTGTCGACAATAATGAGAGTTGCCATAAGGAAAAAGCCGAGTGACACAAGTTGCTGTATTGACGGGTTATTCACAAAGCCCAGCAGCAACACAACCACGGCCATAAAAATAAAGTATTCAGCGATCGTGTATCGGGCATCGACAAAGTCGCGCACGAATCCTCGTACGGGACCCTGATCGCGCGCAGGCAGGTATCTTTCGTCACCGGCAAGCATGCCTGCGCGGGCACGGGATCGCTCCGCGCGATCTTGCTCCCGGGCGGCCTTCTTGCCGCCTTTTGAACCGCGCGGGGCACGAATGGAGGTCTTGCGGGCGGCCTCTGCCTCTCTACGCGAAGGAGTAGGCCGACCTTTCCCTCCCGGCTCCGAATTTGATTGCGATTCTGCGACGGGCGTGGCATCTGCTGACTTCTTAGGCATCCCAAACATGATGTGTGCAGCGTAGCCCCATGCGCCGTCGAGCCGTCGATGAAGTGTCGTTTACCCTAGGATCACGGTAATTGAGCGAAATTATTTGCTCGCAACGAAGGGAATTCACATGGGTCTGTGGCAGCGCTTCA
This sequence comes from Actinobacteria bacterium UBA3120, assembly GCA_002365735.1. GTDB lineage: Bacteria > Actinomycetota > Actinomycetes > S36-B12 > S36-B12 > UBA4592. Next base: position 16,156 of record DEZY01000028.1, on the reverse strand, counting down.
CTTTGATCTTCAAATCCAAGGCCAATAAAGTTCTGAACAAGGCGGAGGACCCACGCGAGGTTCTCGACTACTCCTATGAAAAGCAGCTTGAGCTCCTACAGAAAGTGCGCCGGGGTGTCGCCGACGTCGCGACCAGCCGCAAGCGGATTGAGTTGCAAGTGCAGAGTCTAGATAAGCAGGAAACCAAGCTCGAAGAACAGGCCCGCGTAGCCCTGGCTGGGAACCGTGAGGATTTGGCCCGAGAGGCTCTGGTCCGTCGCAGTGGACTTCACACCCAGATTGCCGACCTTCAAGAACAACTCGCGCAACTGTCCGAGCAGGAGGAAAAACTAACTGTCGCAGCGCAACAGTTACAAGCGAAGGTGGAGAGTTTTCGCACCAAGAAGGAAACGATCAAAGCAACCTACTCGGCGGCTGAAGCTCACACGAAGATCAATGAAGCTTTTGCTGGCATCTCTTCCGAACTTGGCGACGTTGGCCAAGCTGTTCAGCGCGCGGAGGACAAAACAGCCGAGATGCAGGCTCGTGCCGGTGCCATCGATGAACTCATGGCTTCAGGAGCACTCGAAGACCCATCGGGGATGTCCAAGGACAACATCACGATCGAGCTTGAGCGTATGGCAAGTGACACGGATGTTGAATCCCAACTCGCCGCGATGAAAAATGAGCTCGGCTCGGCCGAGAAAAAAGCAATCGAGGACTAAAAGAGGTTAACGCGAAGTGGCCCGTTCACGGTATGAAAAGGATTCAGGACTTAGCGCTCGCATGTTCGGAACGCTTTTTGGTTTAGGGCTTCTCTATGTAATCCTGGCTGGCCTCCTGATCGCAATCGGGATCAATGCGATCTTTGTGCTGGTGCTTTCCGGCGGATTTCTTTTTGGCCAGTGGTGGTTCTCAGACACGCTGTCAATGAAAGCAATGCGTGCGGTTGAAGTAACTCCCGAGCAAGCGCCGTCCGTGCACGCAATCGTTGATCGAATCTGCGCAATGGCTGACATGAACAAACCCAGGGTGGCGATTTCAGACAGTCCAGTCCCGAACGCTTTCGCAACGGGCCGCAGCCCCAACCGAAGTGTGGTTGTTGTGACGACTGGAATTCTGAAACAACTCGACGAAGAGGAACTTGAGGCGGTCTTAGCGCACGAACTTTCGCACGTTGCTCACCGTGACGTGACCGTCATGACGATTGCGTCTTTTACTTCGATCCTCGCTGGGTTTATTACTCGCAGTGCCATGTGGGGATCCATGATGCGGGGGGGTAGGGATCGAAACACTGCGGTGGTGTTCATGGCGGTAATGGCCGTAAGCGCAATTGTCTACTTCATCTCATTTCTCCTGATTCGCGCGCTTTCGCGTTACCGCGAGCTCGGGGCAGACCGCGGAGCGGCTTTGTTAACGGGTAAACCGAGTGCCCTGGCCAGCGCCCTTGTCAAAATTAGTGGCGGCATGAATGCAATCCCGGACAAGGACTTGCGGTCGATGGAGCCAGTAAGTTCGATCGCGTTCGCCCCCGCGTTTAAAGGTGGCAAAGGATTGGGGATGGAAGCAATTTTTGCAACCCACCCACCGTTGGAAGAAAGACTGGAACAGCTCGCCAAAATCTCCGCCCAACTGGGTGAGCGCTAACCGGTGGGTTTCCTCGATGCAATCCGCGGTCGCAAGGCGCCTACCAGGCCACACCTTGACGCCTTATTTGCGCTGCCCTCTGCAGCGATCACTCTTGACGTTGATTTGGGCCTCACTCCAACGGGTGTGGGCTCAGTGTGCTTTCGTGGACCAGAAGGCAGAGCATTTTCAGACCTTGAAACGCAAGTGCGCGAATTACTCGACGCAGATGGTGGCCCCCGTGTCGAAGCAAATGCTGATGAATTCGGATTCGACTGGCTCACGGTGCGAACCGAACCGGCTGATCTGGCAGGCGCGGTGACAGATATTCACGCGGTGAACACCTCTCTGGTCCAGGCTGGCTTTGGTCCGCAACTGCTGTGTTCTCTTTTTCCTTTTACTGACCAAGGGGGTAACACCGTCTCACTGGTGTACCTCTACAAGCGGGGAACTTTTTATCCGTTCGCACCACAGGTAAATACCCAAGATAAGTCACGCAATAATGTTTTAGAACTACAGATCCGCGACAAACTTACCGGGGAACTTCCCGTTGAACTGGACATGACCCGCTGGTTTGCTTTGTGGGACGCCCCGGGTGTTACTAGCGGCCAATAGGCCCTTTCGCCATACTCTTTTGCCACTCTCACTCTCCTTCGTGATCGCTAGTGTGGAGCACAATTGCCGGTGGCAATCGGTTAAAACGGGCAAAAACGAATATTCACTTAAATGGTACGACTTTTGGCATTCGCATTGCGGGCCAGCGCATAAGGAGAAAACTATGTCCCGACCAAGACCTTGGTCATTACAGGTCATTAGCTGACAACGTGTCAGCCAGTCTAAGGAGGATCCTGTGCCCGGAGTTCTCGAACTCTCATTTACTCAATTCCAATCTGTGTACAACGCGTTGTCGTTTGCACTTGCATCAATGCTCGCCACGTTCGTGTTTTTGCTTGTCGTCATGCCCCGTGTTCTTCCCCGGTACCGCCAAGCACTAGCTGTTTCGTCAATCGTTTGCCTGATCGCTGCCTACCATTACTGGAGGATCTTCAATTCCTTCACGGAGGCTTATGTCGCACAAGGAGCCGGAGATGCCGCAATGGCTGGCACGGATCCGACTTACGTGCTTGTCAACGGTGAGGGCTTCAACGAAGGCTACCGGTACATTGATTGGCTTCTCACTGTCCCGCTGTTGCTGTTTGAAGCAATTGCAGTACTTGCGCTAGCGCGCATGGTGCGTCGCAGCCTAATGATCAAGTTGATCCCGGCAGCATTCCTGATGATCGCACTCGGTTACCCGGGTGAGATTTCCAGTGACAACATGACCCGCGGAATCTGGGGCTTCCTTTCGACCCTTCCGTTCCTGTACATCCTGTACGTTCTGTGGACACAACTCAGCAAGGCCATGGAGACGCAGCCGGGACAAGTCCGCAAGGACCTCAACGGGCTCCGACTGCTGCTACTGGCAACTTGGGGCGTGTACCCGATTGCATTCCTGTTGCCTCAGTTGGGAATCGATGGCGCCGACTCATTCGTGGGTCGTCAGCTCGGATATTCAATCGCCGACGTATTGGCGAAGTGTCTCTTCGGTTTGTTGATCTACAAGATTGCTCGCGAAAAGAGCTTTGCAGACGACGAGTCATTTGCCGCTGCCGAGATCCACGAAGCACCCTCATCAGCAGGAAAGAGCGCTTAGCTCTCACTTCATAACGCAAATAATTGTGGCCGCGAGGGGTTATCTCCTCTCGCGGCCACAATTTTTGTATTCGGACGTATAGATCGGAAGAGC
>DEZY01000028.1:0-12687 GCA_002365735.1 Actinobacteria bacterium UBA3120 | reverse complement strand
ATTCGGACGTATGCTCGAGTAATGACCGAACAGCAGCCGTACACGGTGATTAACAAGATTGGCAGCATCGAGATCCGGGACTACCCGGCGAGCGTCTATGCTCAATTAACGCGCAGCGGAGATCCAAACCAGGTTGGCAGCAAAGCATTTGGTTCACTCATTGGCTACATCTCACGCAACAAGATCGCGATGACCGCACCTGTTATTCAGGAACGCAATGCCGGACAGTGGAATGTTTCTTTTGTCATGCCGGCTGGCCTGAAAGCGGAGGAACTGCCCGAACCTAGCGACGGTGAACTCACCATCATTGACATACCGGCACATCTTGCTGCGGCCACAAATTGGTCGGGAAACCCGAAGTACGCCGAAGTAGAAAAGCGCAGTGACGCCATGATCACCGAACTTGCTGACCTTGGCTACCGGGTAATTGGGGAACCGCGGTGGGCGCGATACGACCCACCCTGGAAGCCGTGGTTCATGCGAGGCAATGAAGTGATAATCCCGATCGTGACTCAATAGGTGAAGCAAGAGGGGCTAGTCGAGTGTTGGTGTGACCCCCGGCAGAGCGAGCATGCGATCCAGGGCGATTTTTGCCCAATGTGACGTCTCCGGATCAACACTAATTTGATTGATCACGTTTCCGCTTGCAAGTAGCTCAAGTGAATACACCAAGTGCGGCAGATCGATACGGTTCATGGTTGAGCAGAAGCAGACAGTTTTGTCCAGGTAGGTGATCTTCTGGTCCGGGTGAGCAAGTGCCAGGCGTTTCACCAAATTTAGTTCAGTGCCGATCGCCCAAGCCGAGCCGGCAGGTGCACCCTCAATAGCGGCAATGATCTTTTCGGTTGAGCCCACCCGATCTGCTTTTTCCACAACCTCGTAGGTGCACTCAGGGTGAACAATCACGGTTACTGCGGGAACTTCGGCACGAACTTGATCCACGGACTCAGCCGTAAAGCGACCATGGACACTGCAATGGCCTTTCCACAAAATCATTTTCGCGTTGCGAAGCTCGTCAACGGTTAACCCACCATTGGGTTTGTTGGGGTTGAACACAACACAGTCATCAAGACTCAAACCCAAATCACGAACAGCGGTATTGCGACCCAGGTGCTGGTCGGGCATGAAGAGAACTTTTTCGCCCCGCTCGAATGCCCATTCAAGGCTGCGCTGGGCATTACTTGAAGTGCAGATCGAACCGCCGTGCTTGCCAGTGAAGGCTTTGATGGCAGCCGTTGAGTTCATGTAGGTAATCGGGATCGTGACACCCGCCACCCCGGCAGCTTCAAGGTCAGTCCAACACTGCTCGACCTGGCTAATCTCGGCCATATCCGCCATCGAGCAGCCGGCTGCAAGGTCAGGAAGAATTACTTGTTGTGAATTCGCGGTAAGGATATCGGCGCTTTCCGCCATGAAGTGAACACCACAAAAAACAATGAACTCTGCGTCAGGCATGTCCGCAGCCTTCTGCGCGAGTTTGAACGAGTCACCTGTGACATCGGCAAATTGAATCACCTCATCACGCTGGTAGTGGTGGCCCAGAATAAATACTCGCTCACCCAGAGCGTCCTTTGCGGCCTGGGCTCGAGCCACAAGATCGGGATCTGATGCTGGGGGTAGATCTCCTGGACATTCAACCCCGCGTTCACTGGTCGAATCGGCGGCTTTTCCCAATAGAAGCAGGGCAAGGGGACTGGGGGAGGGGTCAACAAAGACTTGAGCCATGGGATTATTCTCTCGCAGCAACGAATTTCTGCCACGCGGGGTTGCGCCCAGAGTTTAATGTTGGATCGGCAGGGGGTGGCCTACTAGCGCAAACCGTGGTCGTGCATTACCCTTGCATCAACTCACCAGTGAAAGAGGTCTGATCCATGTCCACTGAAACTACAGTTGAAACCCCCGTCACCGACGGCATCGCGCTCAGCACTGAAGCCGCAGACAAAGTCAAGCTTCTCCTCGAATCGGAAGGCCGCGATGATCTCGCCCTTCGGATCGCGGTTCAACCTGGTGGTTGCTCTGGTCTTCGCTACCAACTTTTCTTTGATGACCGCACCCTCGATGGTGACGTTGTCAAAGAATTCGGCACAGTTAACGTGGTCACCGACCGAATGAGTGCCCCCTACCTGGGCGGCGCCACTATTGACTTTGTGGACACAATTGAGAAGCAAGGCTTCACAATTGATAATCCCAATGCCGGTGGATCGTGTGCATGCGGGGATTCGTTCAGCTAAGTAGTAGTGGGCTTGAGGGCGCGTGAGTTAGGGAGCCGGTAGACTTACGCAAGTGGCTATTCTGATTACCGGTTCCATTGCAACCGATCATTTAATGACCTTTCCGGGTAACTTCGTTGACTCTTTGGTTGCGGAAAAACTCGACAAGGTGTCTTTGTCCTTCCTAGTAGACGAGCTTGAGGTTCGTCGCGGGGGCGTGGCGCCCAATATTGCCTTCGGCATGGGGTGCTTGGGGCTGAAACCGGTGCTCGTGGGTGCGGTCGGCCCAGATTTTGCTGACTACGAAAGCTGGCTCACCCGTCACGGGGTTAATACAAGCGGCGTACATGTTTCTGAAACGGCACACACCGCGCGGTTCATCTGTACAACCGATGCCGAGCAAAACCAGATCGCCACATTTTATGCCGGTGCAATGAGCGAAGCACGCAATATTGAGCTCAAGCCAATTATAGAAGCTGCGGGGTCGGCCGACGTTGTCTTGATTGGAGCGAATGACCCTTTGGCAATGCAACGTCACACGGACGAATGCCGGTTCCGTGGGTACCCATTTGCAGCTGACCCATCTCAACAACTTGCCCGTATGACTGGTGAGGAAGTCAAGCCACTGATTGAAGGGGCCGAATACCTGTTTACTAATGAATACGAATCGGCACTGATTGAGCAAAAGACCGGTTGGAGCGCGGCTGATATTGCCGACATGGTGCAGGTCCGGATTACCACCCTTGGGCCCAATGGCTCCCGGATTGAGCGCCGCGGGGAAGCAGCAGTGCACGTTCAGATCGCCGAAGAAGAACGCAAATCTGATCCCACCGGCGTGGGGGACGCATTCCGTGCAGGTTTCCTTTCAGGCCAAGCGTGGGGTCTTAGTGATGAGCGCTCGGCTCAGGTCGGTTCGCTGCTGGCGAGCTATGTAATAGAAACTGTCGGAACCCAGGAGTACGAACTTGCCCAGAAGCATTTCCTGCAGCGCCTAGGCCGCAGCTACGGTGACGACGCCGCAGCCGAAGTAGAAGGTTTCATTTCCTGCACTCGCCCGTAACGGGTGCAACTGTGAATTAAGTTGACACATGTGCAGGCATTAACTACCGGTAGCGGACGAATCCCGCCAAGCCCCTGGGAGCTGCGCGACCCACATCAAGTGCACCCTGGGGTAGATCTGGCCTGTGTCGGGGCTGACCTAGAACCGGTAACCGTGCTGCACGCTTACGCGATGGGCTTGTTCCCCATGCAGGTGGATACCGAACTGGGTGAGCAGGAACTGGGTTGGTGGTCCCCGGATCCGCGGGGGATCCTGCGATTAGAGGAAATAATAGTTTCTCGGTCACTGCGACGGTCAATGCAGAAATTCACGGTCACTTTTGATCAAGAATTCGTTTTGGTCATGCGCGCATGTTGGCGGGCCGGTGGTGAAGGGAATTGGATCACAGACGAATTCGTTCAGACCTATTCCCACCTACATGAGCGTGGCTTCGCTCACTCGGTTGAAGTGTGGAATTCCGAAGGTGAATTAGCCGGTGGCCTTTATGGAATTGAACTAGGTGGACTCTTCGCCGGCGAATCGATGTTTCATCTGGATCGCGATGCTTCCAAGGTGGCTCTCGTCACACTGGTGGAAAAACTTGGGAATTGCGTCGGTCCGCGACTATTTGATGTGCAGTGGAACACCGACCACTTGGAATCAATGGGCGCGACCCAGATCGATCGGGGGGACTACCTGAAGGAGCTAGCGGGAGTACTTAATACGCAACCGTGTTTTGGCCCGGGCCAATCCGACTTGTTGTGAAATTCAAGAAGTCACGGCAGCCAGGGCAGCTGGCAATTCCGTCAGAAAAAGATTGATTGTTTCCTCGCTGCAATCAGGCGGAAGTGAAATGCGGATACTCGCATCATTGGGCAGGCCGATTGCTTTTAGGACGTGGGAAGGCATGCGCGTGTCAGCGGCGCACGCAGACCCACTCGCAACGGCAATGCCACGTTTGTCCAACTCGGTCACTAAGGCGCCACCGGCAGCGCCGGTAATGGTGAAGGTGAGGACGTGGGGAAGCCGATTATCTGGATCACCAGCACAGACGATGTTCATCGACAACAATGTTGATCGCACCCGATCAATCATTGCCCGATTGAGGTCCGCCTGGCTCTGCCAGGAGGCTGCGGATTCTTCTAAAGCAACCGCCGAGGCCACGGCGGCAGGAATATCGGGGAAGCCACCGATCCACCCGCGATCGGGCGCTTCTTCCGGTCGCCAGCGATTGTTCGGGCTGGTCACAACGATTGCCACACCGGGTGGGCCACCCCAATCTCGAGCGGGAGCAACCAGAACATCGAAATCCGTGGGAAGGCTGTCATGGGTGATCAGGCCCGTTGCATCTGCGACCAATGGAACGCCGGCTGTCCGGCAAGCTGTGAGCGCTGCAGCAAATGGCTGGCGTGAACCCACTTCGGCATTAGCAACTTGGATGCACACCAGGGCGGCGCCTTTAGCGAGCTGCTGATCCAGATCTACCAGGTCGATGGCCCCCGTTTTCTGGACTTGGTCGACGGCTAAGGAAATGACTTCTGCACCGGGAAGGGATCCGGCGGCACCTAGCACCGCCATTGATTCAACCTGGCCCACCAGCACCCGCCGTGACGTATTGGACCGAACCGCAAAAATACCTCCGATACTGGCCCGCAGTCCATCGGGACCAGAACCGGCGAAGAAGACGTTGGCGGGGGAGACCCCGATAAAAGTGGCGATGCTGGCCCGGGCCGAGTCCAGGAGAAGTCCAGACTGTCTGCCTGCGTGGTGCATCCGGGCCGGGTCTGACCAGGCTTGGGTGGCGGCCGATTGCCAGGCGGTCACCGTGGCCACAGTTAATGGAACCCCGGCAATTGCATCCAAATATCCGGGTGCTCGCTCAACGCTCATCCGCCCAGATTAGTCAACAGTGAACGGGGGCGCCAAATGTGACCGGAACAACTCTGTTTGAGGCCGATCCTGAGGAGAAAAGCAAGGGTAGGTGCGCTAGTCTGCCCCGTGTAAGGACTTACCGGGGTGGGTGCACGCGCTCCCCCCTATCGTTCTACAGCGGATTTAGGTAAACAGGTCGTCGGTAATGGTGAATTTCATGGGTGTCTGTGAAATATCTGCGAAGGGTGCATTTGTGGGAACGACTCGTAGCTCGAGTGGCAACCGAATGAGTACACGGCTGGGACTTGCCGGTGTCGCGGTCGCCGGGATTTTACTTCTTTCGGGTTGCACGGCCAATGAGGCTTTTTTCTTTGACATGCCCGAACCGGCAACTGCTGAAGCGCCAATTATTCAAAATTTGTGGAATGGGTCCTGGATCGCTGCCTGGGCGGTTGGCGCATTCACGGCTGGCTTGATGTTGTGGGCAATATTCGCTTACCGCCGCCGCCGGATCAACGAGGTACCCGAACAAACCAAATACAACATTCCCCTCGAGATTCTTTACACTCTTGTGCCACTGGTGATGGTGCTGGGACTGTTCTGGTTCACGGCGCGTGATCAAACTGAAATCTTGACCCTAGAAAACGATCAAAGCCAAACTGTAAACGTGGTGGGCTTCCGTTGGGCGTGGGCGTTTAACTACCTCGATGAAGATGTGTACACAATTGGTTTGCCCTCAGATTCACAGATGATCTCCCAAGACCCCGCAATCGCTGATGCGCAGATTTCCACTTTGGTGCTACCGGTTGACGAAAAAGTTCGCTTTGAACTCACTTCGCCGGACGTGATCCACTCCTTCTGGGTGCCGCAGTTCCTATTCAAAATGGATGTCATCCCGGGTAAGACAAATGTTTTTGAACTTACTCCGGACAAAATCGGCACTTTTGTGGGTAAGTGCGCGGAACTTTGTGGGACCTACCACTCACAAATGCTTTTCAACGTCAAAGTAGTTGAGCGAGCCGAATTCAACGAGTACGTGGCCGGGTTGCGGGCTGCCGGGCAAACGGGTTCAATGAATACAGGCCAGTCGAACAATGATGGACAGCGACCAGGGGAGCGGAGACTATGACAATCCTGAATGACCGCCCGACAACTACTACTGGCCCCGGTGACTTTGGTCCCAGCTCGGTGAGTAGCGCGCGGAAGCAGAGCCTTGGCAAGGCGGTCGTCAATTGGATCACCTCAACCGACCACAAGGTGATCGGTTACATGTACCTGGTCACTTCCATGGTGTGGTTCCTCATCGCTGGCCTAATGGCTCTTGCAATGCGTGCAGAACTCGCCATTCCGGGAATGCAGGTTGTTTCCCTTGAGCAATACAACCAGTTGTTCACCATTCACGGCACGATCATGCTGTTCTTGTTTGCAACACCGCTTTTCGTTGGATTCGGCAATGTAGTCATGCCCCTGCAGATCGGTGCACCCGACGTTGCCTTCCCGCGGTTAAACATGCTGGGTTACTGGCTCTTCCTCTTTGGTGGATTGATTGTTGCCGCGGGCTTTTTCACCCCCGGTGGCGCGGCATCATTTGGTTGGTTTGCCTATGCCCCGTTGAGTAACGCCGTCAATTCACCCGAGGTGGGTGCAGATTTATGGCTGCTGGGTCTGGCCGTAGGTGGTCTGGGCACGATCCTGGGAGCGGTCAACTTCATCACCACTATTTTCACTATGCGTGCACCCGGTATGACCATGTTCCGCATGCCAATTTTCACCTGGACAATCATGATCACCAGCTTGTTGGTACTCATCGCATTTCCGGTGCTAGCAGCAGCTCTTTCCGTCGCATTCATTGATCGACAATACGGCGCAGTCGTCTTCGCATCCGAAAATGGTGGTGCGATCCTGTGGCAGCACTTGTTCTGGTTCTTCGGACACCCCGAGGTGTACATCATCGCTTTGCCGTTCTTTGGCATCGCCAGCGAGATTATCCCGACTTTTTCGCGCAAACCAGTCTTCGGTTACAAGGGTTTGATTTTTGCCACTATGTCTATCGGTGCCCTTTCGGTTGCGGTGTGGGCCCACCACATGTACGTCACCGGCTCGGTGTATTTACCGTTCTTTGCCTTGACCACCATGTTGATTGCTGTTCCCACAGGTGTGAAGTTTTTCAACTGGATCGGAACCATGTGGCGGGGATCTATCTCATTTGACACCCCGATGCTGTGGACCATGGGCTTTTTGTTCACGTTCCTTTTTGGTGGTCTCACCGGAGTTATCCTTTCAGCCCCACCACTGGACTTTGCCGTTTCTGACTCATATTTCGTGGTTGCGCATTTCCACTACACCGTTTTTGGCACGGTCGTGTTCATGATGTTTGCTGGGTTCTACTTCTGGTGGCCGAAAATGACCGGCAAGATGCTGGACGAGAAACTGGGCAAGATCCACTTCTGGTTGCTGTTCATTGGTTTCCAGGTGACGTTCTTGGTCCAGCATTGGCTCGGTGTCCAAGGCATGCCCCGCCGCTACGGCGACTACCTGCCCGTTGACGACTTCCAGACGCTCAACGTGGTCTCGACAACGGGTGCGGCGATTCTTGGCGTCTCAACCCTGTTCTTCATTTGGAACGTATTCAAAACAGCGAAGACGGCGCCAAAAGTCACCGTCGATGACCCTTGGGGTTGGAGCGGCTCCCTTGAGTGGGCGACCTCATGCCCACCACCACGCCACAACTTCACTTCGCTACCTCGGATCCGTTCGGAGCGTCCGGCATTTGATTTACACCACCCTGAGCTGGCTGCTCCAGGGGCGCACAGGAGTCCAGCAGTTCCGGTTTCTGGAGGTGAGTCCAAGTGAAGGTAGAGGGTGCACTGTTTGGGATGGGTTTTATTTTCTACGCCTTTCTCGCCGGTATCTACTGGTACTTCAGCCGGGATGAAGTGGGAACCACCGCACTTGCGTTGACCGGTGCGCTCGCTTTCTTGATCTCTTTTTATGCGCTTTACACCTCAAAGCGGGTTTACCCCCGCCCCGAGGATCGCCTTGATGCGCAGGTGGACGAAGCAGACCCCGAATACGGTTTCTACAGCCCGCATTCGTGGTGGCCATTGGCAGTCGGGGTATCGGTGCTCACCCTTGTATTTGGTCTGATTTTCGCTGTGTGGCTGATCGTGTTAGGCGTGGCGGCGCTCATGTTTGCCGTGATTGGTTGGCTCTTTGAGTACTACCGTGGGGAATTTGCCCACTGATCGGTGTTTCGGAACCGATTTCGCACCACACTCGTCGTACCCTCGTAGTGTCTGGACGCGGGCGTATTTGTAGAGCAGGTGTGCAGACTGAGAAGACATTCAGCGACACAATCTGGCAGTACTTACTGACAGTACTTACTGACGGCGCATATTTAGGGCGGGAGGAGGATCCATGTTTTTCCCCAGCAGGAACCGAGCACGGATGGGTATTGCTGTGTCGGGAATAGCCGGTGTGCTGCTGCTGTCCGGCTGCACCCCCACGTTGACAGTAAGTACCGCCACAACTGATCCCAACCCAACTGTCAGTATTGCCGCCTTGCCGTTATCGGGGACAAATATTGACCCGGTGATCCAGGTTGTCGTTGAGGCCGAACTGGGTCGCTTAACCCAGGTGTCTGTGTTGGGCCCCAAAGGCGTGGTGCCTGGGATCCTTTCAGATGACGGATCTCAATGGAGTGCAACTGGTGCGCCATTGGAATACTCCGCTAAATACGTGATCACGGCCGAAGCAGCAGACGCGCGGGGACGGGTCACCTCCCTCGACTCAAGTTTTTCCACCCTTGAACCCGAGAAATTCTTCACGGCCCACGTGTCCCCCAGTGAGGGTGAGGTGGTCGGGGTGGGCGAACCGATTGTGGTCACTTTCAATAAAAATGTGGAAAACAGGGCTGAGGTTGAGGCGGCGCTCACCGTGCGCACCAGCCGTTCCGTGTTGGGGGCGTGGGCGTGGCGGGATAACCGCACAGTTGAATTTCGACCCAAGGAACTCTGGCCCGGAGACATGAGCGTTGAAGTGGATCTCAACCTCACCGGGGTGCAGGCTAAGCCCGGGGTATTTGGAAAAACGAGTACAAAGTCCACGTTTTCTTTCCGACCTTCCATGGTAAGTGTGGTTGATGCGGACACGTACACCATGGACGTGTTCCGGGGCGGCGAGTTAGTCAAAACTATTCCGGTGACGGCGGGTAAGGCGGGTTTTGAAACCCGCTCCGGAACAAAAGTTCTGATCACTAAAGAGCGTTCACGAATTATGGATGCGGCAACGGGTGGGACTTCGGTGGATAGCTCGGAGTATTACCGGGTTAATGCCGAGTACGCCATGCGCATGACCTATTCGGGAGAGTTCGTTCATGCGGCCCCGTGGAGCGTGGGAAGCCAGGGCAACGCCAACGTCTCTCACGGTTGCGTGGGCATGAGTCCCACGGATGGGGAGTGGTGGTGGAATCAAAATGAAATCGGCGACGTGGTCATTGTGAAGAACACATCCCGCACCCAAACCGATGACGGCAACGGAGTAACTATTTGGAACGCCCCGTGGGTTGAATGGTTAGAGAAGTCGTCGACGGGCCCGCAAATCACGAAACCATTACAGGTAGTCCGCTAAGAACTGCTGTTCCACCCAGTGGGTCTACGTGATCAACGCTGATCAAAACGTTTACATTGAAATCGGACCATCCGTGGGGAATGCAGATACACCCGCGAGACACGGTGTCGCTGACCGCAAGCTCGATTGATAGTTCACCGGCGGAGCTACTCACCGAGATCATGTCGCCGCTATTGCGACCTAGGACGGCGACATCAAGTGGGTGCATTTGGGCGGTCGGCAGATTGGATCCGCCCTGCAGGTTGTCAATGTCTTTCATCCACGAGTTATTGCTGCGCAATTGACGTCTGCCAATCAGGAGGTATTGCCCGGTGGGGGTTGTATTCGGCACGCTGCTCAGGGCGGCAGTTGCTGCGCCCAATGCAGAAACAAGTATTTGCGGTGCAAGTTCAATTTGCCCGCTGGGGGTTCGTAGAACTTCGGGCAAGCGCGGAGTTAGTGCTCCCAGATCAATGCCGTGTGGTGCGTCGATGACATCTTGCAGGGTCAGACCGTAGGGTCCGCTGCGAAGGCGAATGTCAAGGATTCGATCCACCCCGAGGCGCGGTGCAACCGACTCCAATACCTGGGCAACGGTTGATCCGTGTAGGCCAGAGGACGGATCTTTAACGGCCTGTTGGGCGACGGCTGCGGCCAACACGTCATCCATGTTTTGGGCAGTGATTTTTTTACCGGTGTTGATCTCAATTGCGATCCCAGCGAGGGTTAGCAGCACATCTGCTTCATCCATCTCGCCTGTGGGGACAGGGAAGACTGCGGGGGAGTAGCGCGCCTGATTGCGAATCGCAAGGTTGTTGAACACTACGTCAAAATGCGGTCGGGTCAACGGTGAAGAAACTGGCAGGATCACATCTGCCATTGCGTTGGTTTCGGTGAGATATGGATCAACCGAAAGCAGGAAGTCAAGGGACTCGAATGCTGTGCGTAAGCGCCCGCTGTTCGGGGTGGAAATCAGTGGGTTCCCGCCAACGACACACATCGCGCGGATGTGGTCGCCACTGATCGGATCGGGGGTGTCAATTTCCTCGGCTAAAGCCGCGGTCGGGTACTCACCCAGCACGCTGGGCAAACCACGTACGCGGGTGCGCCGTCGCCCCGGAATGCTGACACCGTGCCCAACCCCGGGGGTTCCTTCAGTGGACGGCCCGCCGGCTGCAGGTAGGGCGAACATCACACCACCGGGCTTATCCAAGGAACCGATCGCAATATTGATTACATCTATGAGCCACGAAGCAACTGTTCCCATGGGCAACATGACCCCGTCCAGGCTGAGCCCTGACGTTGTTGTACCCATGCGGCCATACACCGCCGCACTGGGCGCCGCCATAAGTTCAGCTGCAATGCGGCGGGTGACCCCGGCATCAATGCCAGTGACCTCGGCAACTGCCTCAGGCGTAAAAGCTGCCAGGGCGGAAACCAAAGACGCAACAGCATTTGGATCAATCCAGTCCGTTGCCGCACCGAAGTCAGGGTTTGCCTCCACTACAAGAACGTGGGCAATGCCGGCCAGCCACAGCGCATCACTTCCGGGACGGATTTCTAAGTGTTCGTCAGCGAAGTCTGCGGTGCGGGTGCGAATCGGGTCGACGACCACCATTCGACCACCGCGCTTGCGCAGTGAACGCAACCGGCCTGGGAAATCTGCCGCGGTCAACATTGAACCGTTTGAGACGAGGGGATTTGCGCCCAGCACCAAGAAGTAGTCGGTGCGATCAAGATCGGCCAAGGCAACGGATAATGCCGTGCCATACATCATGGCCGAAGCCGCCTGCTTAGGCATCTGGTCAACTGTGCTGGCCGAATACCGTTGGGAAGTTCCGATCGCCTTAATCAGTGCGGGCAACATAAATGCGCCAGAGAGGGAGTGCACATTAGGGTTTCCGAGAAACATGCCCACCGACTCCGCGCCATGGTTGCGAATGACCGTTCCCAGCCGTTCCCGAACCACCTCAAATGCGTGCTCCCAAGTCGCGGGGACCAATTCTCCGGCTGCATTGCGGACAAGTGGGGTCTGCACGCGGGTTGGGTCGGCAGCCACATCACCCAGGGACACACCTTTGGGGCAGATAAAACCGTGACTAAAAACATCGGCTTTGTCACCGCGCACCGAAGTGACGGTCGACCCCGTAATCTGAAGTTCCAGACCACAGTTCGCTTCACAGAGGGGACAAATGCGCAGGGCCGTGCGGCCGGAGAGGTTTTCCATGAGGCAAGCCTGCCACCAAAGACCAACTTGCGTCCACGGAAACAAGATTTCGGGTGTCCGGGTTTTGACAATCCGGACATTCGCTATCCCGAGTGGCAATTTCGCGTGTCCAAGAGATCTGAAAGTTTGATTAAGGACTCGAGGGGATGATCTATGACGTAAGATTTTGTTCAACGCTGGTGAGCGTCATTGGTGGTAGTGAAGGGATGGGCATCATGCTCGGAGAAAAAATCGGTTCCACAAAAGGTCAATCAACAATGAAACCGCTCCCAGCGGTCAACGGTTTACTAGTGATGGAATCAGTCGACATTGGCAGCGGAACGATTGCTGGTGCGGAAGTAACCGTCATGGCTACGTTCAGTTCAAGCATGAGAGCCAATGGTTCATGGTACGGAGAGTGCCCAAACTCTGGCGTGCTCATGGCGGCAGATGGTGTTGCCACGGGCACCTATAGCGCGACCGGAGCGCCTACGGCTGACGGCGGTTTTACGTTTAGGGGCATCGCTTACTTCGAGACTGTTGCGCCCTCACTCTCTGCCCTCAACGGTGGCGCATTTGTTTTTGAGTATGAGAGCAACGCGGACGGTCAATCCACATGGGATCTTTGGGAGTGGAAGTAGCCGTACTGACCGCACACTAGAACCGTCGCCACGAAGGCGTCGGGGCATCCCATGACCGGGTTCGAGTCATGGGATACCCTAAATAATTTCGGCTCCCCTGACATACCTGTG
>DEZY01000058.1:503-17681 GCA_002365735.1 Actinobacteria bacterium UBA3120 | reverse complement strand
GGTGTCACACCGTCAGGCAACATTGCCTTAAGTTCCTCGGGCAACTGATCTTCGAGCCCACTGGGATCTTCAGTGTCCGCGAGCCCCGGCAGCATTGTTTCCATTCTCTGCGACATTGTCGTGGCAATAGGCAAAATAATTTTCTGCCACACATCAGCCGTTTCAACGAGCCACTCACTGCGTGACCACACTTTCACCACGGTGCTACTTGCTGGAAAAGTCACGCTTTCATTGAGCCAAAGATCAGCCAATTCCATCGCGCTTTCGACTGCCCGCACCGACGCATCTGTCACACTTGGATCAGTGCCGAGCGCCGATCGCGCCACTTGCATCACCGTGGACCAAGGAAGCGGTCCTTCATTTTGAGACTGTTGCAACATTTGACCGAACTGGGTGAACATGGCTCCAAGGTTGTTCATGTCGAAGCCACCGGGTTCACCACTATCTGACGCTCCAAAGCCGAACGGGAATTGTGACATGGCTTTACGGTAATGCAGCGTGGTCGCTTTGGCCGACTCGGTTGGCCCGCAAGTAGTTCACCCTGTGCGAAATCTGGTTCCAAGCCAAGCCCTTGAACTAGGCAAATTTAAAGGGGCAACCCAGCTGGGCCGCCCCTTTAAAGAGTTACTGAGATAAAACGCGGTATTTAGGCTTTACCCAAAATGCGCGTTACTTTGGTGCCGCACGTTGGGCAGATGCCCTTCGCGAACCGGCGACCATTGGTTTCTTCCACGTGTCCGGTGAATTCACGCTTGGCTTTGCACTTAACGCAATATGCCTCGCCGGTATAGCTTTCCTCGGCCATGGGTCCTCCTGTTGACAATCTCCGCCGCAGCGGTGGTGGCGGGCGCCACCCTCGTGGCCCTAGGGCCGACTCCACCATAGGGCAGAAACGGTCCCCCTCATGCGCTACGCACAGGCACAATTCGGCGTGGCGGCGAAAAACACTCAAATTTATCCGACAAAACGGACATTTATCTAAAATGACCCTCCTTCACACGCCCGGCCCTGCTGGCCGGCACAATTCCTCCATGCCTACTTCCGCGCAGGATCTGTGCTCCGCAAGCGCTATGTACGAGGAACTGGCGACCCTGCTTTCTATCGCGTCAACAGGTGGGACGACCGGCGAGCGGGACGCTCAAGAGTTCATGGCCACGCTCATGCGCACTGCCGGGTTGGAAGTGAACACCTGGGAGATGAACCTCGACGCCATCACCGCGGACCCACAATTTCCCGGTCAAGAAGTGGTGCGCGAACAGGGGCTGGGCGTTTTAGGTATTTGGCGGGGCTCCGGTGGCGCACCCGCCCTTCTGATTAACGGGCACACAGATGTAGTCCCACCCGGTGATGTACGCGCCTGGAGTGCCGATCCTTTTACCCCCCGCGCGAGAACCGTTGACGGTGAAAAAGTGATCACGGCCCGCGGCGCCTGCGATATGAAAGGTGGTCTGATTGCGGCTTGGGCAGCAGTGAAATTCTTGCGCGCTAGCGGTTTCACCCCAAGAGGTGACCTGCTCTTTGCTCCCGTGATCGGCGAAGAAGACGGTGGTCTTGGCACCTATTCACTGATCACCGAGGGCTTGCCACGGTTTTATAGCCTTGCCGAACACGAAGTCTCGGGAGCGATTATCCCCGAGCCCACTTCACTGGCCGCTATCTCAGCTAACGGTGGGGCGTTGACATTTCGTTTACTCGTGCACGGTGCTGCTATCCACGCTTCACGGCGAACCGAAGGCGTCAGCGCGATCGAAAAGTTTTATCCGATTTACCAGGCACTCGAGATTCTTGAAGCACGCCGCAATGTAGATGTCGATTCACGGATGCGGCGATGGCCAGTCGCCTACCCCATTTCAATTGGAACAGTGCATAGTGGCGACTGGGCATCAACGGTTCCGGACTTGCTCGTGGCCGAGGGCCGATTCGGAGTTGCTCTCGGCGAGGACATCGAATCTGCCCGGTCAATATTTGAAGAATGCATTCGAGATGCCTGTGCAAAGGACCTATGGCTTGCCAAGAACCCGGTGGAGATTGAGTGGTGGGGTGGTCAATTCGCATCGGGGCAAACTGAACCACATTCAGACCTGCTCAGAAGTCTCCAGAGGGCGCACTTACAGGTCGTTGGCGCGCCACTTGAGGAATACGGAGCTCCCTACGGTTCAGATTTACGGCTGCTTACGGGTCTGGCGGATATTCCCACCCTGCAGTACGGGCCGGGAGACGTCTCGATCGCTCACGCACCTGATGAATATGTCCAAACTCGCGAACTTGAAACAACTGCTCGCGTGATTGCACAGGTGATCCGAGAGCGCATCGGGTAAATCTACTTATATCGAAATTGCCTGTGGATTGCATCTGGCCATCCACAGGCGTTCAGATTGACAATCACCACATGATTGATTCGTTTGCCCTACGCGCCTACCCCGAATACAACTTTCGCGTCCCTGTAATTAGACGAGCGCATGGCGTAGTCGAGTTGGGCGACTACACCTTGAGCTCTACCCCCACATCTGAGACTGTCCAATGGTTCATCGCTCTTGATGGCTCAATGTGTGCTGACCAGGCCAGCAGGCTCGGAGCGCAGCAGCTCAATATTCCATTGGTCCTAATGCGAAACCTGATCGATCATGGGTTTAGATCAGGTGCACTCATAGATGCACGTAACCAGCCAAGTTCATTGCGTTGGATTAACAACAGGGGTAAGGAGCGAATGCCTACTGATTTGGCCTGCGTCCAAAAGCACAATATTGATTATTCGAATGCCCTTGATTTAACTGATGCTGCCGAGATAGTCGACCGCCGAAATAATACTCTGATTGAAGTGGTCGGCAGAGGTCCTGTTGCCCGAGCCGTCTATCACATCGGATTGGACTCTGGTTTCCAATTCACACAGCAGCGATCGTTGGCTTCTTTTGTGATCTATGTCAGCAAATCCCACCCGCACATTTTCGATCATGAAAACTCACACCTATGCACCCTTCCGCACCTTCACGTAGCCACTCGGCTGGACAAAGCCACAATCGGGCCGCTGGTGATTCCAGGCTCAAGTTCATGCTTTCGATGTGCTCACCTACATCGATGTGATACCTCGCCCGATTGGATGCAGGTGGATCTTCAATGGAGACGGCATGTAAATTCTGGTCACAGTGATGCGATTCTGACCCATTACACGGCGCTGCACGTCCTACTAATTACTCGACATTGGATCGACGGAGCAGCATTGACCAACACCCTCTGGGACGCGAAACTCCCATGGCCGCAATTTGATCCACAAAACGCTCCGCCGCATCCACTCTGCGGATGCCAACTACACCGCTGAACTCCCACTTCCATAACCTGACCGTGCGCAGCTATTGATTAGGCCGGAGAATAGGGGGGTGCCGGAACTACCCAAAAATGCGTTCACTCGTGGAATCCGCATGGCTTCCTTGCCCGCAACCTACGCCGGGCGCACCGCACTTGGCTTTGGAAAACGCGTGGGTGGCAAACCTGCCGAAGCAATTGCCGCTGAAATGTCTGCCCGCACGGCTGAGCAAATGTTCAAGGTCCTCGGGGAACTCAAGGGCGGCGCCATGAAACTCGGCCAGGCAATGAGCATCTTCGAGGCTGCGCTGCCCGAAGAGTTCGCTGCTCCTTACCGAGCCATGCTGACAAAATTGCAGGACTCTGCCCCGGCCATGGCAACCAGCGCAATTCACAAAATCTTATCCGAGGAACTTGGCGAGGATTGGCGCAGTCGTTTTATTGAATTCAGTGATCAACCTTCGGCCGCCGCGTCAATTGGTCAAGTCCATAAAGGTATCTGGCATGACGGGCGCGTGGTCGCAGTAAAAGTGCAGTACCCGGGAGCCGACAAGGCGCTCGTTGCAGACTTAAACCAAATGATCCGCATGGGCAAGCTTTTCGCTGGCTGGATTCCCGGTCTTGATCTGAGGCCCCTCCTTGAGGAACTGCGGGAGCGAGCAATTGAGGAACTCGACTACCTGCTCGAGTCACAAAATCAGCGCGCATTTGCAGTTGCATTTGACGGTGATCCGGACTTTCACATTCCACACGTTCTCGCCGCTGCACCACATGTTTTGATCAGTGAATGGATTGATGGGCGGCCGCTTTCAGACATCATTTCCCATGGAACTCAGGCCGAACGAGATCGCGCCGGGTTACTCTACGAACGCTTCCTACTCACCGGTCCCGCACGCGCGGGACTGCTGCATGCGGACCCGCATCCAGGAAATTTCCGAATCACAGCCGACAACAAGTTATGCGTACTTGACTTTGGCGCCGTCTCGCGGCTCCCTGAGGGTTTACCGATTGCCATGGGCACGCTCCTGAGAATTGCCCAAAGTGGCAATGCGGAAGACGTTCTTGCGGGCTTACGAGCTGAAGGGTTTGTAAAGCCCAATATCGAGGTTGACGCCAAACAAATTCTCAACTACCTGGAGCCCTTTGTTGAGCCCACCCGCCACGAGAGTTTTCATTTCAACCGGGACTGGATCCGAGGTGAATTCACAAGGCTCAATGACATGAAAGGCCCCGATTTCACCATTGGACTGAAAATCAACCTGCCACCTTCCTACGCATTAATTCACCGGGTCTGGTTGGGCAGCATCGCGGTGCTGTGCCAACTTGATGCCAATGTTCCGGTATTGGCTGAACTCAATGCCTGGGTTCCAGGATTTGCGAGCGCCCCAAGTCCTATCAGCGTCTCTAGTCTTGAGTCCTAATAATTTCTAGTAGTTCGGCGCCAAATTCGGTCAGCTTCGCCGGGCCGACCCCTGGAATCGCCGCCAGCTGATCAAGATCACTCGGACCAATTTCAGCCATAGCAGTCAGAGTGGCATCCGTAAAAACTATGTAAGCGGGAACACTTTTCTCCGCAGATCTTTCCTTGCGCCATGCCTTCAGATTCTCAAAAATAACTTCATTGGGTTCCCCAGGACATCTTTGACAACGGCCAATTGTTCGCTCCGACGGTGTTACTAGCCCTTTGCCACACACCCGACATGGTTTAGGCCCGGTCCGCTTCCGCCCGTGCTTCACCTGGGACCCTCCTCGCACAACTGATCCGGAAATGGACAAACCACTATCAGCGGCGGCACTTACTAGATCCCGAGGCAACCCGGTAAAAAATCTGCTCAGTGTTCGACTCGATTTCCCGCCAGGGGCTCGCGACTTTCCCCAACTCACCTCAAGTATTCGGGCTGCGCGCGAAATTCCCACGTACGCCAATCGCCGTTCTTCATCCACTCCATCTTCAGAATCTGCGTAGGACAGGGGAAGGAGGCCTTCGCTACACCCGACCAGAAAAACGACCGGCCACTCCAAACCTTTAGCCGAATGGATAGATGCCAAGGTCACGGCGTCGGCGGTTGGCGCGTGCTCGACGAAAGCCCGGGCATCCAGGTCCGCAATAAAATCTGTGAGTGAAGTACTCGGATCTACTTCTTCTGCCATAGTCATGAGCGCGAGGAGCGACTCCCATTTTTCCCGCACGGCACCTGCGCCGCGTGGGGTCTGCGGGCTCCAACCGGTACTCGATAACACGTCACGGACATGCTCCGCAAGATTGGTGTGGACTAACCCAGTATTTTTTGCGTCTCCTCGCAAAAGAGTTACGGCCGATTTCACTTCAGGACGTTGGAAGAACCGTTCGGTACCGCGAAGCACCAGCGGGATGTCTAGAGTTGATAACGCTGTTTCAAATTCAGCAGATTGCGCATTAATCCGGAAAAGCACGGCGATTTCGGATGCCAAAGTACCGGCGCTGATTAGTTTCTTAATCTTGGCCGAAACCTTTTCCGCTTCGTCGTTGTCGTCAGCGTAGGCCGTGATTGTTGGTGGGGGGCCACTTGCTTGTTGGGAACGCAAGGTAAGCGGCTTAGTCCGGGAGTCAGCGTGAATAACGGCATTAGCCATTGCCACAATTTCAGGTGAGCATCGATAGCACCGCACTAAATCAACAAGTGTTGAATTTGGGTAGGCCTTGACAAAGTTGGTGAGGTATTTTGATGATGCACCGGTGAATGAATAGATCGTCTGGCTGGGGTCCCCCACAACGCAAATATCGTCACGTTCACCAATCCACAGATCTAGAACACTTTTTTGCAGTGGGTTTACGTCTTGGAATTCGTCGACCGTAAACCACCGATAGGCCGAATGTACTGCGCTTTGAATCTCGGGACGGGTGCGGATTGCAGCCGACATCAACATCAGGATGTCATCGAAATCAAGTAGGTTCCGATCCTTTTTCAGGGACTCATAGGAGTCCATCACCTTTGCCAGCGTCGCTACATCAATGGCGAAATCTCGCTTAGCTTTGTGGACCAAGGCCGAATCCATCATGTTGGACTTGGACCACTCAATGTCGCCGCTGACATCCCGCACCAAGGCTTTGTCACTATCAACTTTGCAGTGCGCCAATGAACGCGCAACGAGGGAAGCCTTGCTCGACATGAGCTCAGGGAATGCCGTACGCGATAACTGCGGCCAGAAAAAACGAAGTTGCCGTAATGCGGCCGCATGGAAAGTGCGCACTTGCGCACCTGGGACTCCCAATCCCAGCAAACGATGCCGCATCTCCCCCGCTGCCCGATTGGTAAAGGTAAGTGCCAATGTGCGCTCTGCCTCACTTGCCCCCGTCACGACTGAATAGGCAATACGATGAGTTATTGCTCGAGTCTTTCCGGTTCCCGCCCCAGCGAGCACGCGGACCGGGCCCCCAACCGCTAGGGCAACCTCACGCTGCTCCGCATCTAATCCCTCAAGGATGCTGTGTGCACGTTGCTCTGGGTTCACCCGCTGATCTTGTCATGGGGATCTGACCCCATCGCACCAACTCCGGATCACCCCTAGACTGAACACATGAGTGATGCCAGTTTGGTAACCGTTTACACGACGACGTGGTGCGGGCCGTGTAAGCGCCTTAAGGCCCAAATGGGGCGGGCCGGGGTGCAATACACCGAAGTTGACATTGAAGCCGACCCAACTGCCGCCGCTTTTGTCGCTTCGGTCAACGGGGGCAACGAAATGGTGCCCACACTCAAGTTTTCCGATGGATCAACGCTGACTAATCCGCCCATCGCAGAGGTAATTGCCAAACTTGCGGCTTAGCTTTTAGCTAGCGAAATGAGGTACTGCTGGGAAGTTTTTCCCCGTACCAGCGGGCAATCAGTTGGTGGGCAATACTCACTCGCGGGGGCAAGTGCAACTTCTGCGCCGAGCACAATTTCTTGATCTCGGCCCGGTCGTACCACTGGGCCTCCACGATTTCCTCACCATCAACGCAAATGTCGGTAGTTACCGCTCGCGCCTGATACCCCAACATGAGCGAGTTAGGAAATGGCCATGGTTGACTCCCCAGGTAATCAATACTGTCCGGGTCAATCGCGATTCCGGTTTCTTCACTCACTTCGCGGACCACCGCTGCTTCGGCTGATTCACCCGCCTCAACGAAACCTGCGAGGACCGAAGCCGATCCGATCTGCCATCGGCTTTGCCGGGCAAGAAGTACTCGGTCATCGGGATCCGTTACCAACATGATTACTGCCGGATCTGTGCGTGGAAAATGAATTGAGTTATCTGTGGTGCACCTGCGCGTCCAACCAGCATCGCTTTGAACCGTCTTGCCCCCGCATCGAGGGCAATGCGTATGCGTGAAATTCCAATTATCTAAAGCAATCGCCGCCACCAGCAATCCAGCATCTCGATCACTGAGCAGCGCCCCGCCTGCACGCAAGTTCAGCCAGGAATCGGGGTCATGGTCGGAAACAAAATCGGCATCAGCTGAAACTCCAAAAAAAACTACCCCCGCATCGCGGCCAAGAAAGTAGGTCAAGGAGTGCTCGGGAATGTCTGCGAACTTAAAAACCACAAGATTTTCGCCGTCAAAGGGAGCCTGTGAATTATGCACACAAATGAAACGGGTGCTGGGATCAATAAGTGATTCTGCAATCCACTCCGGATCTTTGCGCAAATGCGCACTGCGGTCAGTTGCACTCCGAGAAAGTACTAAATCGGTTAACCTGGGCGAATATGCCATGGATTCCTTTCAACGAGCCCCAACCTACCCTTGGACCTACCCTCTGAATAGATCACCTGCACATAGGCTTTGACCGTGAACGTGTTTATTAGGCAACTCACCGGCATTCGTTTAGTTGCTGCTGTCTGGGTTTTGCTCTACCACTCGCAGGGCCCCTTGGACGCAATTGGATTGTTGAGCATGCCCGTTCTCCCAGATTTTATTCGGGTCGGCCGACTGGGCGTGGATCTATTTTTCGCCCTTTCTGGTTTCATCTTGGCGCACACCTATTTGAGTTCACTCGGTGAGCGGCTCAAAGTGGATAAGTCCGTGAAGTTTTTGTGGCTACGGCTCGCACGCATCTATCCCGTCCATTTGGTCATGCTTTTGGTCGCTGGCTTTGCTGTTTTTGCTCAATCAATCGTTACCGGTGAGGAACTGGACCGGAGCTGGCTTAACCCATGGGATTTCATTAAGAATCTGCTCTTGATACAGGAGTGGGGCTCAGACCCGCAACGGGGATGGAACTTCGTGGCGTGGTCACTTTCAATGGAATGGCTCGCATATCTAATTTTCCCGTTCATGGCACTTGTTTTGTGGCGAATGCATAAGCATTTACCCACTTGGGCTTTGTGCCTTTTCTGGATCATGTCACTTACACCATTGGTTATTTACGGGCTGGGATCCTCGGACCCTTATTACACGGAAAATTGGGGTTCTACTTACCGAGTTCTTACCGCCTTTACCGCCGGTGCAATTTCCTACTTGATCGTGGATCGACTTCGTGACTCTGATCGCGCGGCGGCCGTGTGCGATGTATTGGCCTTTGTCTTGCCAGCAATTGTTGTCGCCGCTTCCGTGTTTTTGGCTTGGCTTCCTGCCGCTGTCTCGCCCATTACTTCCACAGATCCAGATGCTGAGCCGCTTCCTCCCCTTTTTCATCTCACGCTAGTACCCCTTCTGATCGCGTGGATTGGCGTCCTTGCACTGTCGCGTCGCGGCATGGCAAATCTGCTCGCAACCAAAATTATGGTGTTTGGGGGATTTATCTCCTATTCGCTGTACATGACTCATCTTGTCTGGTTCGGACTTTGGCGCGCGGGGATGAAAGCCCTGGGTATTGAAAGTGGGCCCTTGTACGCGCTATCGGTTGTATTTCTGCTTGGCATGTCGTTTGTGATTGCCTATGTGATGTGGCGTCTTGTTGAAGAGCCTGCGCGGATTCGGATGCGCACTTGGATTGGAATTCGCCCCACTCCCACCGAGGAAGCGGGGGAGGCCATTGTTGACTCAACTGACCCTACAACTGCTACGCCAATTGACGTTCCAGGTCGTGAATAATTCCATCGGTGTCAACCGGTAGTTCAGTTCCTAATGCCAGCATGACAAACGCGGTGTCGACCTCTTTCCAATCCACTCCAGCGATTTGTGCCCACGCAAGTCGATAAAAAGCGAGTTGGGTTGGATCAAGGTGATCGGTACCCCCAGTTTTCCAGTCAACGACTAAATACCGGCCATCAATTTCAAACACTGCATCGATGTACCCTGTTACAAAGCGGCCCCAAATCGTCAGGCTGAATTGCTGTTCAACCGCGACCGGGCTCAGGCGTGCAAAGCGACTCGAGAGAAATGCGCTTTTGAGGCTGCGCACTGATTCAGTGTCTGTTCCCGTCCGATCCCAAGCCCCCTCCAATTCATCCCAGTCAAATAGTGTCGCCCGGTCGTAATGGGTTTCAATAAATGCATGGATTTCAGTACCTCGGGCTGCAATGTAGTTCGGCTGTTGGGGCATAGGCCGGGCAAGTTCTACTGCGAGAACTTCAGGTTCGCGCATTGCACGCAGCATGCTGCTCGCTCCCAGACTCCGCGGCAAGGCAATCGTGCGGACCGGCAAATGAAGCCGTTCACGTTCGCGCTGCAACGCCGCCAGTGCGCTTTCCCAACGATCCACGGTGGCACTGTCATTTTCGGTCACTTCTGCCAGCGGGGTCGTGCTCTCATGCACGTATTCGGATTGTCGAACCAAGCCCTCCCGGGTGCCTTGGGGTACCGGCAGAGGCCACGGCCACTCCCCGGGATCTTCAGCTCGCTCGGGTCGATCACCATCCGGGCTGGGCGCCCAAAAAGGAATGTGGGCGCTAGTCCCGGCAAGGAGGTCATGGGCTGCTGTCAAGAACGGGTGTGGGCCATGGGGGGTTTTCCAATTCACGCCCCACCAGCTACCGGTGAGAGTTAATGAGTCTTTAGCGCGGGTCAATGCCACGTAGGCCAACCGCTCAACCTCACGCTCTTTGAGCGACTCGAAGTGCGCCAAGTAGCCATTCTTGAGATCTGTTTCCGAGAGTTTGGTCAGGCTGTAATCAGGAAACGCGGCGATCGCAGGTGGCGCGTCTTGGCGCAGGGGCCAGGGCGCCATAGTCGCATCTGTACTCCAATTACTGCGCGCTTGGCCGCCGGGAAAAGCCTTGTCGCTGAGGTTAGGGAGGTACACGTGCGTGTACTCCAGACCCTTTGCCTTGTAGATGGTGATGAGCTGCACCGCGCCTTTTTCCACCGGCTGCTCGAAATCCAGAGTAATGTCGAATCTCTCGATGTCGTTGAGCCGAGAAATAAATGCGCCGAGTGAAACTCGACCGTCAGCATCTGTGAAGTCCGCTGCCAAATTAATCAATTCGTTGACTGCAATTGCGTCACTGGCATTAAGTTGACTTTGTACATCGATTCCAGTCGCGCGAATAACCCGCCCAAGAAATTCAACCAGTGGCTCCCCCGCATGTGGGCGCACGGATCGGATCACACCAGCCATTTTCCCGAAGCGATCAATCGCACTAGTTGAATAGTGGTCAAGCGGGCCAAGGTCAAATAGTGCATCCGAGAGCGAGACAATGTCGACTAAATCGATTCCTTCGACTGCCGAACTCAGCGCCTGGTCGATACTGTCGGCTTCGTGGACACTGGCACCACTGGGTTGTTCAATCGTCTTCGCGAGTTCAGCAGCGCGCGCACCTAGTGCCGCCAAGTCCCGCGCTCCGATCCGCCACTTGACGCCACTTGCCCAGCGCACGAATGAGGGATTGGCAGTGGGTTCGTGAATAACTTCCAGGATTGCGCGTAGATCGATCACGAGCGGGTGCGAGAGCAGTCCGGCCGCCGAATGCAATTGCACCGGGATCCCCCGCTGCTGCAATGCATCCCGCATGCGCAGCAAATAGTTTCCCGTTGCCGCCAGCACGGCAATGTCGTCACCAAGGCCAGCAGCGTGAATCGCTTCGTGCTGCTCGGCGATCCGGTCTGCCATCCAGGTAATCTCTTGATCGGCGAAGTCGAAGAGTGCAAGGGTGATGTTTCCCTGAAGCTCGCGGGTAGGATCCAGCTTTTGCACACTCGGGTGCTCAGCCCGTAAATTTTCCGAAATGAGATTTGCCAACTCAAGAATTTGTACCCCGGAACGACGATTTGCTGAAAGCGGATACACACTCGCTGGCTGATCATCTTTAGTCCGAAATTGACGCGGGAAGCTGTTGATGTTCTCAACGCTGGCCCCACGCCAACCGTAAATCGCCTGGCACGGATCTCCCACTGCCGTGACCGGAAACCCACCCGAAAATATTGTCTCCAAAAGAATACGTTGGCTAATGGACGTGTCCTGATATTCATCAAGTAACGCGATCTCAAAGCGGGATCGAATCTGCATGGCGACCTGCGGAAATTGGGTTACGATCTTGGTGGCTAATCGAACTTGGTCGGAGAACTCAATAAGTTCACGTTCTTTCTTTAACTCGCGCCAATCTTGTACCATGCGCGCAAGAGCAATCCGCCGGCCCGAAGTACTCGCAATTTTCCGCAGTGATGCATTTGATCCGTGCAAGCCAGCAACGTAGGAGATCAATTTCAGGTCGTATTCGATCACGCTCGCCGGGTCAATCGCCAGTTCACTCAGCTCGGAATCAAGTGCCAACAACTCCGAAGTCAATTTTGCCGGGCCTACAGAGATGCCAGAGAGGTCTCGCTGTGTGTTGCACACCAGCCGGTAAGCCAACTGTTGCCTTTCCCCGTCGGTCAACACATCGGTGCTGAAATCGCGCCCAAGGAGGGCTCCAAATTCCTTGACAATCCCCGATGCAAAGGAGTTGTAGGTCGCAATTACCGGATCGCCAGTCTCAGATGTGAAACTTTGTGGATCCAATTCCATTAACGTAGAAATTCGCGACCGGGCCGATTCCAGTAATTGTGCAGTTGCCTTAGTCGTGAAGGTGAGCCCAAGAACTTGCTCAGGTGTGAGGTAGCCGCTTCCAATCAGAAATGCAATGCGTGCCGACATTGATGTGGTTTTCCCTGAACCTGCACCGGCCACCATCACAGCCGGTTCGCGCGGAGCCTTGACGGCGCTCAATTGTTGTTCTGACAGCGAAAAACCCAGAATGTGCGCGAGATCTGCGTCGCTGAGTTCGTTATGCGATTGCGTCGTCATTGCTCTCACTCTCGTCAATCAGTTCTCTACTGAAAATATCGGATGATTGGGTCGGACACACACGGGTGTAGGCGCAGTACCGACACGAGGGGTTCACCTGCGGAACAAAGGCTTCGGAGCGGATGATTTCCGCTGCTTCACCGAGTTTTACTTCAATCCACGTGGGTGAATCATCAAAATTAATCGCCTCCTGGATTTGCACTTTTGGCTTTGATGCGTCGACTCGTAATTGCACAAGGGCGGCACCGAAAAGTGGGGCCTCGCCTTCGGCGTCTAATTCGACAACTTGGTGATCTCGCAGTAGCAATTGATAAATCCCCAATTGACCGTTCTGGGCTAGCGCTGCT
This sequence comes from Actinobacteria bacterium UBA3120, assembly GCA_002365735.1. Classification (GTDB taxonomy): domain Bacteria; phylum Actinomycetota; class Actinomycetes; order S36-B12; family S36-B12; genus UBA4592. The sequence goes on along the minus strand of DEZY01000058.1, from coordinate 4,849 downwards.
TTTGCGGGCGCAGACTTGACATTTTTAAAATCTATTGCGACTAGACGACCCGATTCTTCGATTTCAACTCGGTCCAGGATCCCACTGAGATCGATTTGCTCGCGCGTTCCGCTCGGCGTAGTGACCGTGAGTGACGTCTGATACCTGCCCTCGGCTGCTATGAAAACTCGTGGTGTCAGTTTGTGGTAGTCAAGGAACAACTCCACTGCTTTATAGGCCTGCGCGAGCTCAGAGTCTGACTGCCAGTTGGCTTCATAAGCTAGCGCTTGCCAGGATCCGCTGATCAGCTTCTGAATTTGCTCAGGATTTTGATCCAACTCGCCTTTGGCTACATACTCAGCGATTGCATGAACGATGCTGCCAAAAGCTGTTGCAGAGCCGCGCGAAACTTGTGCTTTGACTTCACGGTCCAAGAACCACTTCAATGGGCATTCCAGCAGTGAGTCCAAGGAGCTCCCTGACATGTGCAGTGGCTGGTGTGCCGCACGGACCGGCCGCTGCGACTGGGTGAGCTCTGCCAAACCCCACCAGCTTTCGGGGCCAACACCGGGGCCCATTCGAAAGAGCAACTCTCCGGCTCGTGATTTCAGTTCCGCACTTGCCTGCGGATCCGCCAGGGTCTCTCGCATGTCACCTGCGAGCCCAGCCCAACTTGAACGATTCTTGGGGTAACCGGTCACCGTGCGAGCAGTGATCTGGTAGGACTGCACGTCATGGATGAATCGACTGGGTTGATCCCCACCTTCGTTGCCTTGGTCGATGCAAGTCAAGGTGAGTAATTCGCGCGCGCGGGTGGCCGCAACATAGAACAGGTTGCGTTCCTCACGCAAAAGTGCGATCGGATTGGTACCCGGTGTTGCCCCACCAACACCAATTTCTTCAGCCTTGAGCAGGCTGCCGCGGGCTACCAGATTAGGCCAAATCCCTTCCTCGAGTCCCACGATCCATACCCGGTCCCACTCTCGGCCTTTACTTTGGTGCACGGTCATGACTTGTACTGCCTCCGCGCGCAGTGCGCGAGCCGATACCGGTTCTGCCGGCACACTCTGGTGTTTCAATTGGGTGAGAAAGTTTTCTATTCCGGCACCTGATCGCTCCGAGAATCGAGCCGCGGTATCAAAAAGAGCCATGACCGAATCCAGATCATGATGGGCACTTCCACTATGTGACAAGGCGGCAGCCTGCAAGCGTTGGGGCCACCCATGGGGGTGTTTCTTCCCACCACTCCACGCCGTCCATAAAATATCGGGAACAGATCCGTGATTGGCGATATCGGTTCGCAAGTGAGCCACTAATCCGGCGATTGCTTTCACCCGAGTGCCCAACTCGCCCAGATTCGGGTCCTCCCGCAAGGTGATCTGAGCCAATAAATCGCGAGAATTTTCTCCCACGATGAGGTCCCTCATCAGTTGGGACGAGTTCACCCCTGGTTGTACTGCGCGAAGGGCTCGCCCCAAACGCCGCATTTCACTTGCGTCTAGGCCGCCAATCGGTCCGGTCAGAAGATCTGCCACAACAGCGGCGCTGGCCTGCTCCGGTTGCGCGGCAAGGGAAATGAGTCCCAGTAGGACCTGAACCGCGGGTTCATCCTTTAACGCGATTTCATCCGTGGCGACTACGACCGGCACGCCCGCTCGATTCAGTGCGCGCGTAATCAAAGGAATATCCGAGCGCGCCCGACCAATTACCGCCATTGATTTCCATGGCACACCCTCTGCCATATGAGCCGTGTAGATCCCTTCGGCGACAAATGCGGCGCGAGAATTACGCGATGCGTACTTATTGATACTTACTGCGCCCACGTCCACGCGAAAGTCCCCGAAGCCGACCAAGGCCTGCCGATCGTTATCAAAAGGTGCGGTAGCCGCGGTCGCAATTTCTTGTCCAAAACGCCATGCACTAGTAAGTTCATGGGACACCGCCCTTGGGAATTCCGCATAGAAACCCGAGGCCATGTCGGTTTCAGAGCCGCGGAAACCAAAAACACTTTCATGAGGGTTGCCGACCGCTACGAGCACCGCAGCCCGCTGTGCCAGTGCCCCAAGAAGTTGGCGATGCAGTGGACCGACTTCCTGATACTCGTCAATGTAGATGTGCGAGATCCGGGAAACTACCGGCGATTCGGGCGCCAGAGCAATTGCCGCCTGCAAAAGTGAGTTGTAGTCGACGACATTTTCCAGCGCCATGACTTCGGCATCATTGTGTGCAATATGCCCGGCAACCACCCACTCAGGGCGCTCCGATTCCTGACCTAGTGCAATGAGATCGGTTCCACTTTGATTAAGTTCTTTTAATCGGGCAATTACGGTGCGCACTTCGCGAGCGAAACTGTGAGTGGTGGCTGCACTTCGCAACCACTCCGGCCACTGGATTAAGGCTCCAGGACCTTGGGCGTCGGAGAGTAGCCCCGCAATCAGGTCCCGGATCCGCGCATCCTCTTCGGCGCCGGAAAGCAATCTTGGTAACTCCTGGGCTTGGGGTTCGGGCCCAATAGCTCCGGCACCCATGACGATGGAGTAGGCCAAAGCGTGAAATGTGCCGATGTAAGGGAGTACCGTGCTCTGCACTTGCCCAGCGAGCTCTTCCCGAAAATCTCGCACCGCTAATTTCCCGTAGGTCAACACCAGGACTTCACTGGGTGAGACTCCCTCACGCAGCCGCTGAGCTACGGTCGCTATCAACGTTGTCGTTTTTCCTGACCCGGCTGAACCCACTACCAGGTTGCGACCCGAGACAAGATCAATCACGGCCTGCTGCTGAGAGTCAGCACCTATTGGCTCCGAAACGCTCAAAGTTGTATCAAGTTCCCACCGCATGGCCTATGAATACCACGCTGCACCGACATGGCGCACACTGTGACACCATTACCCTGTGGCACCGGAACCGGATTCAAGCATTGAAACGCAGTTCACGATCGCCGGTCCGATTCCCTACATTGCTTCAGATCCCGCACCGGAAATCCCTACGACCCCGATCAATAAAGACCCTCTAATTGACGATGGGGCTATTCGCAGGCGGATTCGGCGCCCACTTGACCTGGCCCGTTTTGTCGTGGCGATTGCTCTGGCCAGCGGAACCATCGCCCTGGGTTACTTCGCAACCAGCACTACGGCGGGATTAGATACCGATATCGAAAGTGGAGTGGCACTTCTCCCATCACTTATCGTCCTGATCCTCAATGTAATTGGTGGGATCGGCTCCCTCGGCCTTCCCATCGCGGGCTCAATCAACCTAATTTTGCGCCGGCGCTTTCGCCAACTTTTTGATGCACTGGTCGCCATGTTCCTCGCCGTTACCGCGCTGTCCATCGCCTCAATCGTGATTGGTAACTTTGACAATACGCGGCTCTTAATAGCCATGGCAGGCTCAACCAGCAGCTCAAATGGCTCGACCGCCCCCATCCTCGGTGGCATTCTCGCGTTCATTACCGTCGCTCGACTCATGGGTCGAAGGCCGTGGAACGTGCTCTCCAGTGTCGTTGTGGTGTCGCTCATTTCAGTTACGGTCTTAAGTTCTGGGATTGCACTGGCCGGAATCGGGTTCTCGCTGGCGGTGGGCTGGGCAATCGGCCTGTTGACCCGGTACGTGCTCGGCACCACCACCACTCGGCCCAGTGGCGCCGCGGTCGCAGCAGCTCTTGCCCGCGGTGGCTATCCCATAACGCAATTGCGCATTGCACACCTCACCAGCCAGGGACGTCGCTATCTCGCGACTACCCGAAGCGGCGATACCCTTCGAGTCACTGTCTTGGACCGAGATCTTGAAGGCGCTGGATTAGTCAATGCGGCTTGGACCAGCCTGCGCTTGCGTGATGAACCCGGCAAGGGTGCCTTTAACCTGCGCAAATCAGTAGAACACGCCGCCTTGATCGCTTATGCGGCCCAGGCGGCCGGAGCGCCCGTCGCCCGACTGGTATTGAGCACCGAAGTAGGTCCCGACTCCTGCGCGTTGGTACACCAACAAATTCCTGGCAAGCCATTTGATGAACTTGACGACATTACTGACTCTGAACTAGATGGTGCTTGGCGCGCGATCCGCACCTTGCACGATCATCAGATGAGTCACCGCGCGCTTTCGGGCCGCCACCTATTACGCGGCTCAGATGGCGCCACCTGGCTCCTCGGTATAGATCAAGGATCAATCGCGGCGAGTGATGTTGCCATGCGCCTAGACCTCGCAGAATTGTTGTGCTCCTTGGCCATGTTGACCTCGGTTGACCGAAGTGTCGCATCTGCCCGGCGAGTTCTGGGAAGCGATGCGATTGCGCGCGCTCTCCCAGCGCTTCAACCCGTCGCCCTTTCCGCGAGAACCCGCAAAGAGTTGCGCAAGCACAAAGGCATGATCAT
>DEZY01000058.1:0-433 GCA_002365735.1 Actinobacteria bacterium UBA3120 | reverse complement strand
TGATCATTGCCTTGCGCGATGCAATTGTTGAATTGCGACCCGATGCTGACACTGATCAGATCCAATTCCAGCGCATTAAACCGCGCACTTTGGTCCTGATTGTCGCTGGAACAATCGCCGGTTACGTATTGCTCTCCCAGCTCACTTCGGTTGACCTAGCGACCTTATTTAGTACAGCCAACTGGTCGTGGGTCCTGGCAGCATTTGGTTTTAGTTTGGTCACCTATGTCGGTGCCACCTGGTCGCTCACTGGCTTTGTTCCTGAGAAACTTTCTTTTGGTAAGACGCTTCTGGCCCAAGTTGCCGGCGACTTCGCGACCTTGGTCTCCCCACCCACACTCGGTGCCATTGCGATCAATGTTCGCTTCCTACAAAAATCCGGCCTGCACCCAGCCTTAGCCGCCGCGAGCGTTGGCGTTTCTCAGGTTGCCGC
>DEZY01000109.1:472-2646 GCA_002365735.1 Actinobacteria bacterium UBA3120 | reverse complement strand
GAAAGTTTGCGGGCTTGGCGCAAGGAGCGTTCACTCGAGAAAAGTGTGCCGGCATACATTATCTTCACCGATGCAACGTTGACGGCCATGGCAGAAATTGCACCCAGTGATCTTGACGGGCTGGCGGCTATCCCCGGCGTGGGTCCCGCCAAATTAACGGAGTTTGGTGGGGAGTTGCTCCAAATTATTCACGCTCAGAATTGACCCGTTCCGGTTCCACTGCGAACCCGGGAACCCACGCATTGAGTTCGGCAAGTACAGGGACGTTCGCGTCGAGTTGACACAGTACGGCGATACTCCCCAGCCACACTCGGTGAATAAGCGCATAGGACGGTGGGAGGTTAATTTTTAATCCGATGGTGAAGTCCGGGCTCTTCATGTCATTCAGGCGAGTGAATTCTCCACGAATCCAGTCGCGATTGAAGTGGAAACTTTCATGTCGGGTGGGCTCTACAAAAGGTTCCAAGTAGTTAAGTACTTGCTCAGCGTCCACTTCAATATTCGGCTTGACGAATCCTTCTTCTCGAAGGCCTTCGAGGACGTCTTCGGCGTTTCCGCTTTGAGCGATTCGCAGCAGCGTCCCCATTGCCACGGGAAGGCCGTCGGGAAGGCGTGAAACTGCACCGAAGTCAAGAACACAGAGTTTGTTATCGGGTGTGATTCGAAAGTTACCGGGGTGAGGGTCAGCATGTAGTAGTCCGGCGCGAAGGGGTCCGGTGAGAAGGAACCGTTCGTAGAGCAGACCAGCTCGATCGCGTTCTTGGGTCGTTCCATTAGAGATGATGTCCGAAAGTGGTCGTCCGTCAATCCATTCACCGACCAGTACGTGTGGAGCTGCAGCGAGCACGTGCGGGATATGGAAATCTGGGTCACCTTCAAAAGCGACCGCGAATGTTCGCTGATTTTGAGACTCAAGGAGGTAGTCAAGTTCTTCTATTGCTCGCTCCTTGAGTTCTTCCAGGAGCGGTTTGAGGTCAAGCCCGGGAATCCAGCCCGCAAAGAGTTTGCCCATCCGGATCATTTGATTGAGGTCGGCAACGAGTGCCTTGTCAGCTCCAGGGTACTGAACCTTGACAGCAACAACCCGACCGTCGTGCCAAATCGCTTTATGCACTTGCCCAATCGATGCTGCAGCGGCCGGCTGGTCGTTGAACTCTAGGAAGCGATCTCGCCAGTCCTCTCCGAGTTCCTCTGCCAAAATCTTGTGGATTGCGCTTGTGGGCATGGCTGGGGCTGAGTCCTGCAGTTTGGTCAACATCGCTCGGTAGGGAGCGGCGAACTCTTCTGGGAGCGCTGCCTCGAAGATGCTCATGGATTGACCAAGTTTCATGGCCCCGCCTTTGAGTTCTCCGAGAACCTTGAACATTTGCTCAGCGGTGCGGGCAGACATTTCTGCTGCGATTGCTTCTGCAGGTTTGCCGCCGACCCTTTTGCCGAAGCCGAGTGCGGTCCGTCCCGCATATGTGGCAGGCAGGGACGCCATGCGAATTCCACGAGTGAGCGCATTTTTAGGGAGATCTGGCACGTCCCTATTCTGCGGCCTGTCAGGGTTTCATGCTCGATCAGGTCAACCCGTTGTGTGCAATGAGGGGTCTTGGCATCCGCAAAGCGGATGGGCTGGTGCGGATACTTGTTGGAAGCGCAGCCAAGGCAGTTGTGCTGACCATGTGGAATCGGTGATCCTGACACCGTCAATCCAATGCCGAATGAGTAACAGGGTGTGAGCGCCAGCGTGCAGTGCAACGAGTGAATCAGTCTGAGCATTGTGGTTGTGGCGCCGCCATTGAAGGTCAACGTCCATCCAGTCGATCAAGGTATCCCGTCGGTGAAGCTGCGCGCACCGAAAACATGAACTGATACCCGGAATAACAAATGGACCGATCGTCACGGCGTCCATTCGTGCACCGACGTGCAGGTGTGGGATTGAACACATGTGGGAATTGACGTGTTCGAAAACGAATGGGTGAGAAGTGCTGACGAAAACAACCAATGAAGCGCGTGAACGTTCGGTGGTGAATTGAAATCCAGCATCTGTTCCAAGTTCGTAAATTGCCACAGCGACGGGACCTTCGCCCACCAATTCAAGTTGGGTCGTGTTTCGGCGGTCGAGTATTTCCGCTGGATCGGCACTCGAGTAACCGCTCTTCCGGTCAGCCCCGTATTCATAAGCCCCG
>DEZY01000109.1:0-257 GCA_002365735.1 Actinobacteria bacterium UBA3120 | reverse complement strand
CCGTATTCATAAGCCCCGTATTTTTGTGCGCATGCCAAATCAATGTTGGTGCGGTTTCGACTTTTAGAGTTGAGCCAGCGTACGGTGCGAGGTTTCCGGTGGGCATCAAGTAAGGCCCCCGACGTGAATCCGTGATCGAGCAACGCGCGGACATGTCGTGATTCAAGGCCAAGCATTTCAGTGCCACTTTGGAGTGCCGCGTCGAATCGGAGTGAACCATCGAGTGCGGTAAACCACTGGAGTGTCTGCGGCGTTGA
>DEZY01000074.1:23133-31603 GCA_002365735.1 Actinobacteria bacterium UBA3120 | reverse complement strand
CCCACGCAAGTGCGCCCGGAGGGAATCGAACCCCCAACCTACCGGGTAGAAACCGGTTGCTCTATCCGTTGAGCTACGGGCGCTCATCTTGACGAGCGGGATAAGTATTGCAAAACCCATAGGCCCGGTTGTAACCGGCTTGTCCTGGGTTTCCACATGTAAGGAAGTTTCTGTCACTCCTCCACAACCATAGATAGAGGGGTGTTCTAGCGGTCGCTATTGCTCGATTCTTTCCAGTAGTTGCACTGAAGACAGTGCCGAAAGGAAAGTTGAGGCAAGTAATGAATGACATAACACTGTCAGTGGTTGGAAACGTGGTCAATGACGTTGACCTGCGCTTTACCCCCTCGGGTGAAGCAGTTGCTTCCTTTCGAGTCGCTAGCACTACTCGGCGGTTCGATCGCAATAATGAGCGGTGGATAGATGGGGATACCCATTACTTCACGGTAAGTTGCTGGCGGCAAATGGCGCACAATGTTGCGTCCAGCTTGATCAAGGGAATGCCGGTGGTTGTGACCGGACGGATGCGAAGTCGGGAGCACGAAAAAGTGTGCGGTGAGCACACTCACATGATGCGGTACGTGGATATCGAGGCAATTGCGGTTGGTCACGATCTTGCTCGCGGCACGTCGGTCTTCACCAAGGTGCGCAAGGACTCGGTAGTCGAAAGCGAGCGCCGCATGTTGGCGGACGCGCTTGGACAAGACACCGTGGACTATCTCGATCAAATCGGAGCCGATGGTGAAATCGCTGTAAGCGTCGATCTCGAAACGGGTGAGATTGCTGGCGTTGGGTGATGCAGCTCGGGCATCGGGGCCGCACTAGGCTCCGATGCCATGGCTGAATTCATTTACACACTCCAGAAAGCACGTAAAGCCCATGGCGACAAGGTCGTCCTGGATAACGTAACCTTGTCTTTCCTTCCCGGGGCGAAAATTGGTGTGGTTGGCCCCAATGGTGCTGGTAAATCAAGCCTTTTGAAGATCATGGCGGGAATCGATGACGTATCCAATGGGGAAGCGAAACTCCATGACGGATTTACCGTCGGAATCCTCATGCAGGAACCGAACCTCAATGAAAGCAAATCAGTCCTAGAAAACGTTCAAGAGGGCGTCGCCGAAACAAAAGGTATGGTTGACCGCTTCAATCAGATTACGGTCGAACTTGCCGAGCCTGACGCCGATTACGACTCGCTTCTCTCGGAGATGGGCAAGTTACAAGAAGAAATCGACCGCCGCAATGCATGGGATCTCGATAATCAGCTCGAGCAGGCCATGGATGCGCTGCGTTGTCCTCCTCCGGATTCGGAGATTCCATTGTTGTCCGGTGGCGAAAAGCGACGGGTTGCCCTATGTAAGTTGCTTTTGCAGCAGCCCGATTTGCTTTTGCTGGANNATCACCCACGATAGGTACTTCCTGGACAATGTTGCCCAATGGATTTTGGAACTGGACCGAGGCCGCGCGTACCCTTATGAAGGCAATTACTCCACTTACCTGGAAACAAAGGCCGCTCGCCTCAAGGTTGAAGGTCAAAAAGATGTCAAGCTGCAAAAGCGGCTCACCGATGAACTCGAGTGGGTTCGCTCCAATGCAAAGGCACGCCAGACCAAATCTCGCGCACGCTTGGACCGCTATGAAGAAATGGCTATTGAGGCTGAGAAAACCCGTAAGTTCGACATGGAGGAAATTCAGATACCGCCCGGTCCGCGGCTTGGGGCAGTTGTTGTTGAAACTAAGGGCCTGACCAAGGGCTTTGATGACCGGATGCTGATCGACAATCTTTCCTTCACGCTGCCGCGTAATGGCATCGTTGGTGTGATCGGCCCCAACGGTGTCGGTAAAACGACCCTATTTAACATGATCGTTGCTGCAGCCGAAGGTGATACTTCCGACAAAGATGCCTTGCCCACTTCCGGTGACCTCAAAGTGGGTGAAACTGTGAAGCTGTCTTATGTTGACCAGAGCCGTTCGGGCCTTGATCCAACTAAAAATGTGTGGGAAGTGGTTTCCGAGGGTTTAGATTGGATCAAGGTGGGCAATGTGGAGATGCCTTCACGCGCCTACGTGTCAGTGTTCGGATTCAAGGGCCCAGATCAGCAGAAACAAGCAAAAGTGCTTTCCGGTGGTGAGCGAAACCGTCTCAACTTGGCACTCACGCTCAAAATGGGGGGAAACTTGATTCTCCTTGACGAGCCGACAAACGACCTTGACGTGGAAACATTGGGATCACTTGAGAAGGCACTACTTGATTTCCCCGGGTGCGCCGTGATCACTTCCCATGATCGCTGGTTCCTCGACCGAATCGCGACCCATATTCTCGCCTACGAGGGTGACTCGCAGTGGTTCTGGTACGAAGGGAACTTCGAAGGGTACGAGAAAAACAAGGTAGAGCGCTTAGGTGAAGAGGCGGCCCGACCGACCCGCGCTACTTATCGCAAACTTACGCGCGACTAGTAGAACCAATGAGCGTATTTGTTACACAGGTGTACCGGCGCTTTAGCGACCTTGACCCACTGGGACATGTAAACAATGTCGTCTATCTCGATTACTTGCAGGAAGCTCGGCTGCGTGCCTTAATGCAAATTGACTACGCCGATATTCTGAAATTTAGTCAAGTAATGGCCCATCAGTCAATCGAATTTCGTAAACCGATTCTTTATTCCACCGATCCATTGACCATTAAGGTCTGGATTAGTTCAGTGGGTAATACTTCCTATCGAATGAAGTATCGAATCTTCAATGAAGTGGGTGAGCTTGCCGCAGAAGCGGAAAGCGTGATGGTGTGCTTTGATAACGACAAGGCAGTTCCCATTCCCGACAAATTACGAAGTGCTCTGCAGAGCATTATTGAAGTGGAGTAATTCGTGCAGGTAACGCTTGGACCAACGGAGCTACGCTCGATTATTTCTATTCTGGAAAAGCAAATCGAATGGAATCCCAATATTGCAGTTCGGGTAGTCACTTCACCGAATGCGGTAGCTTTCTATTCGGCAATCCCTCTCAATTTGCGCGCGTTCATCGCGATGCCTGCCAAAATGGGCGCTGGGCAGCCTTGCGATTTGATCGTAACCGGGCGTGATGTTGTTGCGTTGCTTTCCAACTCATCCGGGGTAATTGAACTTGACCCTCTTGCGCAGATCGTTGGTGTTGAAAGCGCGTCTTTGTCAGAACTACCGCCGTCGCAGGGTTGGCAAATCCCGATGCATGCGATGGCAAGTGACGTCATTCCGGTGGTAAATGAGGCCGTGACCGAATTTGATCGTCGTAGTGTCGGTCTCGGGGAACGGGGAAAGGCCGATCTAGCAGAGGAGATCTGGAATCGCCCGGCATGGGGAGGGTTGCCGGTAAAGATTCTTTATGCAGCTCAACGGCTAATGCTGATCTGGGATGAACCCATCAAAATTTCGGCTGCAACTTGCGGTCCTTGGAAAAGACTGAGCACCCCACGGGGTCAAGTTTTTGTGGACTCAACCGTGCCTTCGCCCCGGAGCCGGATGCGTTTAGTGACTTAGCCGCGCACCCACACGCTAGTTTCAGGACCGAGTACCAAGTGCTCCCCGTCGCCTGAGTCGACAACTGCAACTTCAGGCCCGGATGCCACCAAAACTTGGGTTCCAAATGAATGTGGGACGTTCCACATTCCACCGGCTGTATTCACAATGCAGGTCAAGGGGCTCACTGGGTGGGGTCGGCGATACGCCAAGATTGAATCATTGGGGGTTACGAATTCACCCATTCGCCATTCCAGTTCGCCGTCACCGGTTGCCAGTTCTTCGCGCCTTTGTGCGAGTGCGGCGCGGTAGAAGTTCAAGGTTGTGTCACCGGACTCTTGTGCCTGAACGCTCAAGTGTTCCCAAGAATCCGGCTGGGGGAGCCACGAATTTTCCCCGGAGCCGAAACCGTAGGAAGGAACATCACCTGACCATGGGAGGGGAACCCGGCACCCATCGCGGCCAATTTCTTTACCTTCTGTGCGAAACCACACGGGGTCCCTACGGGCCTGTTCGGGGAGATCAAGGACTTCGGGCAATCCAAGTTCTTCGCCTTGGTACAAGTAGGTGGAACCGGGAAGCCCCAGTGTGAAAAGAGTCGCAGCACGGGCGCGTGCCAAACCGCGATCAGCGTTGTCCGGGGTTGGCATAACTGTGGGGTGGTCGCTCTGACCAGGTGCCAAGCGGGTGGCATGGCGCACAATGTCGTGGTTGGACAAAACCCACGTGGCTGGTGCGCCAACTTTTTTGTGATTGAGCAGGGTGGAATCCACTGATTCTTTGAGTTTGATCGCGTCGAATCCCGCTCGCAAGTAATGGAAGTTGAACGACGTGTGCAATTCGTCGGGACGTTGGTAAAGAGCGAGACGCTCAGGAGACGGAGCCGAAGTTTCACCGCAAAATACCTTTGGCGGCTGGTAACTATCCGCAATCTTGCGCCAACTTCGGTACACCTCGTGCACGCCATCTTGATCCCAATATGGACTCATGACTGGTTCGCCGAGTAGTCCCTTTTCGCGGACCGCTTCGTAATCAATGTCGGGGAAGGTTTGGTCTTTGATTAGGCCATGGGCGACGTCAATCCGGAAACCATCAATCCCTAAATCAAACCAGAATTTCAAAATATCTTCGAACTCAGCACGGACTTCGAAGTTCTCCCAATTTAGATCAGGTTGAGACGAATCGAAAATATGAAGATACCAGTACTTCGTTTTCATGCCATTCGCCAAAACGAGCGGGGACCATGCATCGCCGTGAAAGACGCTCTGCCAGTTAGTTGGGGGGAATTCGTGACCTGCGCCTTTTCCTTCTTTGATGACATACCGGTCCCAAGCGGGTGATCCTGGCTCGGAGTTCAGCACCTCCTGGAACCACGCATGGGCACTGCTGGTGTGGTTGGGGACTATGTCCATGAAGATTTTCAGACCCTTGGCATGTCCGGCTTGAATCAGGTCTTTGACATCTGCGACCTCGCCTAGCCGGGGATCAACGAGTCGGAAATCGGCGACGTCGTAGCCACCATCAAGTAGCGGCGAATCGTAGAAAGGAGAAATCCAAATAGCGTCGACCCCTAGATTGGCAAGGTAGTCCACCCGGTTGAGGATCCCGGGGATGTCGCCGATTCCGTCCGCGTCACTGTCAGAAAATGAACGTGGATATACCTGGTAAATGACAGCGTCACGCCACCATTCATTCTTTACGCTTGGCACAACTAAGCCTCCGTGATAGGAATTGATACATCGTTTTCTGGTATTTCGTCTGGGACATTTTGCATACCAAATGCGGCTGCCACCAGATACTTCCACAGCTCTGATTCAAGTTGGGCATCCATCCCTTGGTCAGCAATCGCAGCTGCCATCAGAGTCAACCAGCGGTCGCGCGCATCACCATCAATGTGGAATCCTACGTGGCGCAGTCGCAGCCGGGGATGACCGCGCTGTTCACTGTAAGTTTCTGGGCCGCCCCAATACTGTTCAAGAAATGAGCGTAAACGCCACTCCGCACCTTCGAAGTCATCGCTCGGATACATGGCGCTAAGGACCGGGTCTTTAGGGACGCGCTGATAAAAATTATGGACCAAGTTAGTGAAAAATTCATGTCCGCCAAAACGCTCATAGGGGGTCAATTCTGCATTCGTCACTGAGCTCCTCGCCCATCGACTATCTGCATTTGGGTGAGAGGAATGTGCAGCCCCGCATTGTCGAGAGCGCTTTTGACCCGTTCGCGCAGTAGGCGAGCACCGATGAATTGTTGATCTGGCACCACCTTGGCCATTACCCGCACCACAACAGCGTCACCGCGCACTTCCTCGAGGCCTGCATAGGCAGGTGGATCCATGAAGATGGTGTCATAGCTGGAATCGTGTGCAATTCGTTGACCCTCTTTGTTAATCACATCCCGTACTTGGGCTAGATCGGCGTTGTAGTTCAAGGCAACATCAATGATTGCGTAGGTCCATCCTTGGCTTTGGTTAGCGATGAAGGGGATAGTTCCATTGCGCACGTACCACAGGACGCCATAAAAGTCTCGAATGCGGGTATAGCGCAGTGCAACTTCGTCAACGGTTCCAAGAACAACCCCGCAGTCAACAACGTCTCCTACACCCAATTGATCCTCGAGCGTCATTGAGATCCCGGCCAAGTAATCTGCCACCAAAGTTTGGGCACCAAAACCGAGGATCACACCAAGTATGCCCGCACTGGCCAAAAGCGGCCCCACGTTGATTCCCAGTTCGGCCATAATCATCATGGCGGATGCCGACCAGATGCCGATAACAGCGATGCTGTGACCTAATGTGCCAAGGGCGTGCGCTCGTTGCGAAACCCGATTTTCCAAAAGATGATCGGAGACTTCTTTTGAGTCGTTTGAGTTTCGTAGATCGGCAACATGGATTTTAGTAGCCCTGCTTGTGGCTTTAGCCACCAATCTGCGAATCGCCATTGTGGAAACTTTTGTAGCGACCAGGGCAATGATAATGATTAATACGATGCGAAATGGGACATCCCACGAGCCAGCACTAAATGAGTCGTAAGCGTCCGCGATTGAATCCCAATCCATGTAAATCCCCTTAGTGGTCTAGTCCGGTCCAGTGCGACATGAACGCTAACGTATCGGCACTTTCTTCGATCGACTTGCTCAATGACCGGGCGCCATGACCCACATTTTCCTCGGTTCGCACCAAAATCGGGCGAGCTCCGCTGGTGCTGGCTTGAACGGCCGCTGCCATTTTGCGTCCATGCATGGGATCGGTTCGCGTGTCGTTATCAAAAATCGCGAACATAGTGGCCGGGTAATCGGTTCCTGGCGTTACGCGGTGATAGGGGGAGTAGGCGTGAAGCCAGCCGAATTGCTGTGGATCTGCCGTATCGCCGTATTCAACCGTCCACGTCGGCCCCAACTCACTTTCGACATAGCGGATCATGTCGAGTAGGGGGGCCACGCACACCACTGCATTGAAAAGATCTGGCCGTTGGGTCATGGCGGCCCCCACAAGGAGCCCACCATTTGATCCACCATAGATCCCGAGCTGCTCACTCGTGGTCCAGCCGCTATCAATGAGGTACTCGGCTGCGGCGTGGAAGTCATCGAAGACATTTTGTTTTTTGGCCAGCATGCCGGCGCGATGCCACTCCTCACCTTCTTCACCGCCACCACGCAGGTTCGCGATCGCCCACACGCCACCGGATTCGACCCAGGCCAGGATTGAGGCGCTATAACCGGGTTGCATCGGGATGCCAAACCCACCGTAGCCATAAAGAATAGTTGGTCGAGAATGGTCTGGGTTTCCCGTGGGTGAAATAATAAACATGCGAACAGTAGTGCCATCAAGTGATGGATAGGTGATGAGTTCTGAGTGCACCGATGGCGCCTGGACGCTGCCTGGGGGAGTCGCATAAAGGGTAAGTTCCCTCGACCGCGCATCAAATTCGTAGATCGTAGGAATGGTGGTGTGGTCGGTATACACAATCCAGGTAATGGGTCCACCATCAATGTGCTCGATAGGACCGCCGATTGTTCCGGCTCCGGGCAACTCGATCGGGTACAGAAATTCTCCGTCTGATGCGGTGTGCACGGACATCTGGGCCACTCCATGATGTGTGTGCACGACCAGGAGTTGATCTTGATCTAATCCTTCGCCGTCGAGCAAGGTGACCGAGTCAAGAACGGCATCTTGTGCTTCGGGGATGAGCGTCCTCCAGGATGTCGGATCCCACGACCCGGGCGTAGTTACTAGCAGCATCCCCCGGGGGGCATCTCTGTCGGTAAAAATGTAGGCGCGACCATCACGACCGAAGGTAAGTGAAGTTTGTGCGTCCACGTCACCTTGAACGAGTTCGAAGGAAGGACTCGACGGTGCACTTGCCGTGAGGTCGGCAATCCATAAATCATTTCGTGGCTCAGTCCCCTCGCTTGATTCGATTTCGAGCCAGCGACCATCACGGGAGACTGAAACTCCATAGTAGTTGGTTAGGTTCATGCCAGCACCAAAAACGAGTACGTCCGTGTGTGGGTCTGCGCCGAGGGTGTGCAAATAGACGCGGCGATGGAAGTGGCTTTCACTTTCAGGGAGAAGATCGGGTGCAATGCGACGAACATAATAAAAAGCTGAACCACCCTTGAGCCAGGCAATTGGTGAATAGCGACATCGATCGATCGGACCTTCAACGATCTTGCCCGTGTCCACGTTCAGGACATACATGTCCGACTCTTCACTTCCGCCTTGGGAAATTTGGTAGGCGAGCAGGTCGCCTTCCTTGGATGGCTGCCAACTATCTAAAGTCGTGTGGCCCTCCGGGTCCAGGGCCATGGGATCGATCAGCACCCGAGCGGTCGCCGGATCAGTATGTAAATCATTTGTGTCACGGACATAGAGGACGGCAAATTGCTGGCCCGGCTCGCGCTTAGTGAAAAAGGTTCGATCACCGCGGATGTATGGCGGTGAAATTGCTCCCGAACCAAGCAGCTCGCCCACGCGATCG
>DEZY01000074.1:17364-22894 GCA_002365735.1 Actinobacteria bacterium UBA3120 | reverse complement strand
CGGTACGGATCGGGGACGTTGACTCCGTGGTAATCATCGGTTATTCCGCTATCGGGGAGCTGGGGGTAGTTGAGGCGTTCGATCGTCATGACACCACCGTAAGGGCTCGCGTGTGTGGCGCGCATTAGGCTAGGAAGGTGAGCGCATTTCAGGCAATAATGATTTTTTTGGGAATCCCGATCGCCCTGGCAGTCTTGGTGGTTCTCGCCGTTGCTGCTCCTTCATGGACCCGCAGCAGCAGGGGCAAAGTGACCAACGAATTTGACTCGGCATCTGGTTCTTCGTCAATCTTTATCTCAAGTGATGCGGCCGCCCCAAATCCTTCGATTCTCCCCACCGAGATTTCAGCCCAAGCATCCGTTCTGGTCGGGGGCGGATCACGTGCATCTTGGTAACGCTGCCTATCGGGATTTGACCCGCTCGGTCAAGCTAGCTCGAGAAATTTCCGGTCTCACATTTGGGGTCTATATCGGGGAACTTGCCCAAGGCCGGGACAGCGCAATGGCCCGTCATGCTGAACTTCCTGCAGCAGAGTCAGCCGTCTTGATCGCGGTCGATCCCGATGCCCGAACAATTGACATTGTGACCGGTAAAGAAGCCCACATTTTCCTCGACGATCGATCATGCGATTTTGCTACGTTGGCATTTGCCTCCTGTGCAGCGGCCGGTGACATTGTTGGTGGGGTGCGTGAAGCACTTATCGTCCTGGCGGAACATGCACGAGCCCCCAAGGTCCACCACATCGACGAACCGTTCTAAACGAGTCTCACGCATCCTTTGCTTGAGCACGCAATGCCCGCTCTGCCCCGTCGCGCCCCTCAGTAACGAGGCGAAGCATCGATGGCATGGTCTGTGCGTCAAGGAATACATTGGTCTTGGCGACTAACTCGGGTGAAGTTGCATAGACCGGGTACATGCCGGAAGTAATATCCTGAGCCATTTCCATTGTTTGCTCTTCCCACACTCTGGGTAGTTCTTCGAAGTAGCGATCAACGAATGCCTCCATCAGATCGCGGTGATCGGGGTCTTGGAACCCGCCAATCGTCGCCTCAATGATCGTATTGGGAAGTGCGTTGTTGTGCATAACCGCCTCCCATGCAGCATCTTTGGCTCCCATGGTGGGACGTGACGCCAGCGCAAAGGTTGCCTGGCGTTTCCCGGTCGCGGTGTTATCTACTTCAAGTTCAGCATCAATTTCTACTTCACCCCGCACCCCTGCGCTCACCAGAGCGCGGAGCAAACTCCAGCGAAGATCGGTGTCAATTTTGAGTCCATTCCACGTAATGGTTGCATCGAGTAGGCCGGCGACTGTCTCAAGTTGGGCATTCGATGTCGCATTTCCCACGAATACACGAGCAAATGCAAGCTGGTGATCACTGCCCGGATCGGCGTGAGCAGCAAACCCTTCACAAGCTTGGGCAACACGCAAACGGTATTCATCGCGGTGCTCTGGTGCAGCGAATTGATCAATTGCCATGGAGAGCTGACGTAACACACCACTGGTGACACCCACATCAGTTTCACGGTCAATTCCGGCAAGAACCAGATCTAAGAACTCGCCGGTGCTCGCTTCGGCATCGCGGGTCATGTCCCATGCGGCACTCCAAATTACCGCGCGAGCAAGGGAATCCGAAATCGCCCCAAGCTGCGCGGTCGCGGTTTTCCAGGACTTTTCATCGAGGCGCACCTTGGCGAAAGTCAGATCACCATCGTTGACAAGTAAAAGATCAGGTTGCTTTTTACCGACAAACTCGGCGATCTCAGTGTGAGCGCCAGTGACGTCGACGGCAATGAACTCGCGCCGGATAAGTCCCGCATCGGTCAAGTCATAAAGACCCAGTCCCACTCGGTGGGAGCGAAGGGTCGGTGCAACTCCGATTGGTGAGATCGGCGGTTCTTGCTCAATAATTACTTTCTCGTAGTTGCCCTCGGAGTCGACCGTGACGATTGGCCTGAGCAGGTTCACTCCGCTGGTTTGCAACCATTCGCTGGTCCAGTCGGAAAGATCGCGGCCACTTGTTGCTTCGAGTTCGGTGAGAAGGTCGCTGAGCTGGGTGTTTCCCCAGGCATGCTTGTTGAAGTAAACGCCGATGCCAGCCATGAATTCAGACTCACCCACCCAGGCCACCAACTGTCGTAGGGCAGATGCCCCTTTTGCATAGGTAATCCCATCAAAGTTCACGCGGACCGCGTCAAGGTCAACCATGTCTGCTGCAATCGGGTGGGTTGAGGGCAACTGATCTTGGCGATAAGCCCACGCCTTTCGCAAGTTAGCAAATGTTGTCCAAGCATCGTTGTAGCGAGTTGCGTGCACATTGGCGTGATGGGCAGCCCACTCGGCAAAGGACTCGTTGAGCCACAGGTCATCCCACCACGTCATGGTGACCAAGTTGCCAAACCACATGTGGGCCAACTCGTGCAAAATTGTGTTGGCCCGCTGTTCATATGCGGCAATCGTGACGCGGCTGCGGAAAATTAGGTCTTCAAGGAAAGTAACGCATCCGGCGTTTTCCATTGCGCCAGCATTGAACTCGGGCACGAAGAGCTGATCGTATTTGGCAAATGGGTAACCCACCTTGAATTGATCTTCAAAGAAAGTGAAACCTTGCTTTGTGACTTCAAATATTTCATCAGAGTCTAGAAATTCCGAGAGTGATTGCCGGCAGTAGATCCCCAAGGGATAGGTGCCGTAAGGCCCTGAATATTCGTCTCGAACTTCGAAATACGGGCCAGCGACAAGTGCGGTGATGTAAGTAGAGATGATCGGGGTCGGTTCGAATTCCCAGGTCTTGGTGTTGTTGTCGTGCTCGGTGACCTGTGCCATCGGGGAGTTGCTAATCACCTTCCAGTGTCCAGGTGCTGTGGCCGTCAGAGTGAATGTCGCTTTAAGGTCAGGCTGCTCAAAACAGGCATACATGCGACGTGCATCCGCAGACTCAAATTGGGTGTAGAGGTAGGTCTCGTCGTCTACTGGGTCAATAAATCGGTGCAGACCTTCACCGGTGTTCATGTACTTGCCTTGGGCTGTGACAACCACGGTGTTCATTTCCTGCAAATTCGAGAGCAAGATTCGAGAGCCGTGAACGACCTCTGTGACAGAGAGTTCTGTTCCATTGAGAGTCACTGATTCAACGGTCGGGGCGATGAGGTCAATCCAGGTGTGGGCGCCGATTGACGTGCACGCGAATAATGCGGTGGTGGTGGTAGCAAATGTAGGCCCGGTGGACGTCAGGTCAAGAACGACCTCGTAGGAGGTCGTCGAAATCAAGTCAGAGCGCTCACTTGCCTCGGCGCGGGTGATGTTTTCGGTGCGGGAACCTGATGCGTCGGTGAGTGTCATGTGGGAATCCTTGCACGGAACCGATTAATTCGTAGATCTGGTGGTCCCGCCGAAAATGTGGTTCCATGCGGTCATGAGTTCGCAATCCCGGGAAAGTGAATCCGCGGTCTGCATTTTTGATGGTGATTGCGGGATATGCCAATCCTCGGTCCGGCTAGCGGGTCGGCTTCGCGCTCGCGTGGACTTCATCCCGTTTCAGAAATTCGATTTCACAAATGCCCCGATTGGTCTCACCCCGGAGCGCGCTGAGTCCGAAGTCGTGTTTGTCACTCCTGCTGGGAACGTGTGGGGCGGAGCCGCAGCGGTGGCGCAAATTCTGCGCAGAAGTCGAGTTGCTCCGCTAGGTGCGATCTTGGATTCACGATTAGTGCTTCCAGCGGCTCAGATTGTGTACTCCTGGGTGGCCCGCAATCGAGGCAGATTGCCACAAGCTTGTGGAGTCGATGAGACTGGCAAATCGAGTACGGGATACTGACCAGTATGAGCGATTCACAAGCGGAGGTCACTATGCAGCCTTGGCGTGGTTTCGCCAGCGACAACTATGCGGGCGTGCACCCGGAAATCCTTGCAGCACTAACTCGGGTCAATTCTGGACACCAGGTCGCTTACGGTGACGACTCGATTACTGCCGAGCTAGATGAACGCATGGCCACCCTCTTTGGCCGTCCAGTTGGCATCTATCCCGTATTTAACGGAACCGGTGCGAATGTCGTGGCACTGTCTTCGATCATGAATCAATGGGAAGCAGTCGTGTGCACCAGCACGGCACATATTCATATGGATGAAGGCGGTGCTCCAGAAAAAGTTGCCGGCATCAAACTGTGGACGGTTGCCGACATTAACGGAAAGCTCACCCCCGACTTGATTCGCTCGGCCGCCCATGATTTTGGTTTCGTTCACTATGCGCAGCCCGGGGCAGTATCAATTGCGCAATCCACCGAGATGGGAACCGTCTACACGGTGGAGGAAGTCACCGCAATCAGTGAATGCGCCCACGAACTTGGGCTTCGCGTTCACATGGATGGTGCCCGGATTGCTAATGCTGCGGCAGCGCTAGGCGTTCCGGTTTCAGACTTCACAATTAATGCTGGCGTGGACATTCTCTCTTTCGGAGGGACGAAAAATGGAATGCTCATGGGCGAGGTGATTGTCGTTTTCAACCCTGATGTTGTTCATGGAGTCGAGTACTTCCGCAAGAGCTACATGCAACTCAACAGCAAGATGCGCTTTGCCTCGGCTCAAATGATCGCTCTGCTCAGCGAGGACTTGTGGCTGAAGAGTGCGACCCACGCAAACGAGATGGCACAAAAACTTAAATCGGCGGTGGAGCAAATACCAGGAATTACGATTGAAGTGCCAACAGATGCCAATGCCGTTTTTGCTCGCATGCCAGCCGAGGTGATCGAGCGTTTGCAAAGTAAGTGGCGGTTTTACACCTGGGACAGCCCAACTTTGGTGCGTTGGATGTGTGCTTGGGACACCCAGGCCTCTGACGTTGACGCATTTGCCGCAGACATTGCTACAGAGATGGCGGCCCATTAAATGGCGGTCAGTTAGTCGTGCCGGAGGGCCATGTTGTTCACCGCCAGGCGCGGGAATTGAACACACTCTTTAGAGGGAAAGTGGTTCAGGTCAGCAGTCCTCAAGGTCGATTCGCACAATCGGCATCTGTGGTAAACCGCACCGCTTTCATTAAGGCGCACGCCTTTGGTAAGCGCCTATTTGTCAATTTCGAACACGGCAATGTCATTCATATCCACCTTGGCCTTTACGGTAAATGGACTTTTCTTGATCACGTTCCCGAGCCCATCGGATTAATTCGTCTGCAAATTTCAGCCCCGGATGCGTGCGCTCAGCTGCGCGGACCAAATGCGTGTGCGCTGATTTCGCCACCTGAAATGAAAATCATGAAGGCGCAAATTGGCCCGGACCCAATTCGTAAAGATGATCCAGGGATTGCCCGCACCAAGGCTTTGGCAAGCGCGACTCCAATCGGGGTTCTGCTGATGGATCAAACGCTTTTCGCTGGGGTGGGAAATATCTATCGGGCGGAGGTTCTCTTTCGAAGTGGCATTGATCCGCAGACTCCAGGCAAAGCGTTGACCCGCCGGCAGTTTGATGTTTTGTGGGACGACCTTGTGGAACTGATGAAAGTCGGGGTCAGGAGCGGCCGGATCGATACAGTGCGGC
>DEZY01000074.1:15134-17241 GCA_002365735.1 Actinobacteria bacterium UBA3120 | reverse complement strand
TTATTTGCTCGAGTGAGATTGCCGAGAGTGTTTTGCGTGGAAGAAATCTTTTCTGGTGCCCGCAGTGCCAGAAGTAGTCAGTGCTGGGGAATCCGTGGATTGCGAATACCTGGGTGATCAGCCGGGAGACTGTTTTTAATAATTCTCCATGACCAAAGGATCACGCCAAGCACCATTACGTAGAAAAGTGGGCGAACTGCCGCAAGTGCCCATAAATCTTCGCCCTGGATGAGTGGAACCTGAATTGCTGCCCGCACCACATTCAGGAGCACCCACAGCCAGGAGGCTTTCGCGTATGCCCGAAGCAAGTCAGGGTCCTTGCGCCACTTCATCCCTGTTCCCGTGATCGGCCCGACAATTACGCCGAGCAGTGGCCAGCGAATCAGAATCGAGAAAGCAAAGGCAAGTGCTGATGCAATATTGGCGAGTACGAGTGGCCAGAAATATGCTGCCGCACTACCTGTGTAGTAGGCGACGGTAGCGGCAAGGACGACCACGAGCAGGGCACCGACAATTCGAACCGGCTTTTCACGACGCGAGATCCGCAAACCGGCTAGCACAATTCCAATGGTGAGTGCCGAGATAACAGCGGCCGTGAGATTGCTATCGGTTGTTAAATAAACGACCACAAAAATTACCGGGGGCAGCATCGATTCCACGGCACCGCGGGGGCCGCCAAGGAGCGCAGCAAGTGGATGGCCAAGGGCTGGCTCAGGTACGGGATCGCTGCTCACCCGCACAATCTACTGTTCACGCGGCAAATGGTTTCTGACGCAGTGTCGGTGGTGTCAAGGGGTTAGACTTGGTCCGTGAGCACATCTCAAATTCAGGCATTGGCCACTCAGTGGGCGGCAGACCTAGGAAGTTGGGCGCTACCGCAGGAGATTTTGGATCAAGCGCCAGAAGTGCCTTGGAAGCATCCAGTCGCCATGTTCACCGTGGCACCGCCTCACACCCCGATTCCCGACTCATTGTCACATCAGCGTGCGCGCGAAGTTCTTGAACCAGGCGGTAGCGTTCTTGACGTTGGCTCAGGTGGTGGCCGTGCTTCAATGGCAATCACGCCGCCGGCAGGGACTTTGACCGCGGTGGACCACCAGCAAGAAATGCTTGACGAATTTCTCAAAGCGGCGGAATCTCGCGGCGCAATTGCCCACGCTTATCTGGGTGACTGGCCCGACGTGGCCGCGCTCGTTCCCGAAGCCGATGTTGTGGTGTGCCATCACGTTGCTTACAACGTGGCCGACATCGTTCCGTTCCTGCAGGCCCTCAATGCTCATGCGCGCAAGCGAGTGGTCATGGAGGTTCCCATGAGTCATCCCATGAGCAATATGAATGCTTTGTGGAAAAAATTCTGGGACTTGGACCGTCCCATTCAACCTACGCCTTATCAATTACAAGATATTTGTTTGGCCCTAGGCTTTGATGCTGTTCTTGATACGTGGGAAGATCAGTCCTGGGGCGCCCGGGTTGACCTCCCTGAAGAAGAGCGAATTCGTAGGGCGCGCGTTCGGTTGTGCCTCACCAAGGACCGCGATGCAGAACTTGCCGCGGCACTGCTGGCTGAAAAAGATGCGAAACCTCGATCTGTTGCGACTCTATGGTGGGATGTGAAGTAGATGGAAGCCGATGTTGAAGTATCAAGGGATGCATCACCTGTGCAATACAAGACGACCCCATGGCTGTTGTTATTTTCGGGAATCATTGGGCTCTTCGCTGCATTCACGCTGACCCAAGACAAGATCTCGATCCTGGAGGATCCAAATTTTGTCCCCAGTTGCAGTATCAATCCGGTGCTGTCGTGTGGTTCAGTAATCGTCACCGAGCAAGCATCAATATTCGGTTTCCCGAATCCGATCATTGGATTGATCACGTATTCGGTTGTGATCACCCTTGCAGTTCTTTTGCTCTCGCGAGTTGTCTTGCCAAGCTGGATCTGGTTGGGACTTAACCTCGGTTCGCTCGGTGGGATTGCGTTTGTGATTTGGTTGGTCTTTCAAAGTTTGTACGTGATCGATGCTCTGTGCCCCTATTGCATGGTTGCTTGGGTGGGAACGATTCTGATTTTCTGGATCAGTACCGCCGAAAATGCTAAGGCCGGAAGATT
>DEZY01000074.1:11513-14924 GCA_002365735.1 Actinobacteria bacterium UBA3120 | reverse complement strand
TTTATCAACTGGATGGATTTCTGGCTCGGACGCACCTGATCTGGTATTGACCTTCACCCATTGTGGGTGATGTTCAACTGCCCAACTTCGGGTTACCTCACCTGAGCGCATGCCCATGCGTGCCTGGGCATCCTTCATGGCCATGTAGATATGTCCGGTGAGGGCAACAACAATCGCGAGTGTCAGCCAATCATGAACAAAGGTTGCGCCGGTGCGAATGTCGTCAGTGAACAGTGAACTAAAAAACATGATCATGCCGGTTGCGAACATGATTAACACTGATCCCAAACTGAATGCCGCATTGAGTTTTTGGCCCGCATTGAATTTTCCATAGACCGAGTCTGGGTGTTCTAGTTCCGGCTCGATGCAGTCGCCATCTTGGCGCTTGAGCCAGGCAAAATCATGTGGGTGAAAGCGATTGAGTTCGCGGATGTTCATCCGGAAAACGGGGAAAAAGACGGCAACGAGTAGGGGGATGGGCAGTAGGAATCCGCTGACCGAATGCAAAGTTTTTACGATTCCACGGTTTCCCACGAGAACGCTAATGTCAGGAATGTAGAGAGCGGCTGCTGTGGCAAGCAGGATAAACATCAAAATCGAAATTGATCGGTGCGCAAACCGTTCAATCGGCGTGAAGCGTTTCACGTTACGGGCTCGTCGCTGCGGCCGTTTGATTGGCCGACCCAAGCGTCAATGTCATAACCACGTTGTTCCCAGTAACCTGGAATAACCGAGTCGATAACATCAATATTTGATAACCATTTAAGGGACTTGTAGCCATACATTGGCGCCACTAGTAGTCGCGCTGGACCACCGTGTTCGCGAGAGACCGGCTCTCCGTACATCGAGGTCGCAATTAAGACATCAGGTCGAACGGCTTGCTCCATGGTGAGTGATTCGGTGTACGCGCCGTCAAATGAATCAATGGTTAACGCGATTGCTGTGGGGGACGCCCCGGCCACGGCAAGAAGGTCGCTCATTAACACTCCCGACCAGGGGACGTTATCTACTCGCCAGCCTGTGACACATTGAAAGTCTTTTGTCATTGATGTTTGGGGGAGTGAGCCAAGATCAGTGAAACTCAGATCTAGTGGTGAGTTCACGGCCCCGCCCACCGTCAACCGATAGTCCGCCTCAGACATTTCTGGATAGCCATTGGTCACCGTGTAAATACGAAAACCGCCTGCGGCTGGAATCACCGCACCCAGCCCAGGAACGGTGGCAGCGACGGTGTCACTCACGACCGAATTCAGTTGCCGTCCAAACGCAACTCCGAGGGCGCCAAGCCCCACCATGGTGAGGACCACGCGCCGACCGACAGGTGATCCTTTCTTGTCCACCCTCTTATAAGAACACACAAAACCGGTTTTTGCCTATCCTTGGCTGCCCGCGTTAAAATTTAAGATTCACAATTTGGAGTAGCCAGCGCTGGTCGGAATCGCGGCATGTATACAGCTATGTGAATTTTGGTGGGAGATACGCCAGAAGCGATCTTTGGTGGCCAATGTCGAGTCGTGGAGCGGGTGACCGGGATCGAACCGGCATGGCCAGCTTGGAAGGCTGGGGCTCTACCATTGAGCTACACCCGCGAGGTGTTTTTCCTGAGTAGCGCAAGGGTAGTGGCAATCCCAAAGCCCGTACCGGCAGGTCTGATCTATCCCCCAATTTGCAACTTAGATAAGCCTAAGTTAGGGTAGGCTTATCTAATAAGGTACTTCGCCTCTGATGGTGAAGGCAATGGGAACAGGATGGGAAGTTTTAGATGTTTGCTAATTACTTGATCGGATTACGTGAAGGGCTAGAAGCCGCACTGATTGTCGCGATTCTGATTGCCTATCTCGTGCGGACACAGAACTCACACGCCCTGGGCCGACTATGGACTGGCGTTGCCGCCGCAATCGGCATTTCGATCGCACTTGGCTTTGTCCTTATTCTCGTAGATGAAAGTTTGAGTGAACGCGCAGCCGAAGCCTTTGCCGGTGTTACATCATTACTGGCAGTCGGTCTGATCACATGGATGATATTTTGGATGGCATCCCATGCCCGGCATATCAAGACGCATCTGCATGGGGAAGTTGATAAAGCCCTCAACACGAGCACGACCGCGGTGGCCTTGGTCGCCTTCCTGGCGGTAATCCGCGAGGGTCTGGAAACTGTGCTTTTTCTGTACGCGGGAATTAAGTCAAGCGGAGAAACCACGGCACCCCTGATCGGTGCGATCTTGGGGCTGGCGACCGCAGTTGTGCTGGGTGTATTGATGTATCGCGGAGCGGTGAAGCTCAATCTGGGCGCCCTGTTTAAGTGGACGGGTGCGGCTTTAGTGATTGTTGCTGGCGGAGTCCTGCGATACGCGGTCCACGAATTCCAAGAACTAGGCTGGCTGCCCGGGGAGAATGCGGTGGCGATTGATGTTTCGTCGACGATTGCCTCGGATAGCGTCGTGGGAACCTTGATTCGAGGCCTGGTAAACCTCACCCCCACCATGACTTGGCTCGAGGTAATCATTTGGTTGGCCTATGTAGTGCCCACGCTGACCCTGTTCTTTTGGTTAATCGGTCACAAGGGGAAGTCTTCCCCACCGCCCGCCACGACTCACGCTTCAGAGAATGTCCCAGTGGAGGCATCTCGGTAAAAAGGTCCGGGAGTGCGTTCGCTGTGCGCAGGCAGATTAGGGGCGCGAAGTGCCTACCCCTAGACTCTGGGGCTCAATGTTGTTTGGCCAACGCGGGGCGTAGCGTAGTGGCTAGCGCGCCTGCTTTGGGAGCAGGAGACCGGGAGTTCGAATCTCCCCGCCCCGACCATTTGTGCCGTTTTTATTCGCGGTGCAAAGGCTGAAAGTGATGAAAATACCCAACCTCAAGACCTGGAGCACTACATGAAGAGTGAGATCGAAACCCTCAGCCCGACCCGCATCAAGCTCAGCGTGGAGATTCCTTTTGAGGAACTGCAGCCCAGCCTAGATGAGGCACTGACTCGAATTGGCAAGGAAATCAATATCCCAGGGTTTCGCAAGGGGAAGGTTCCAGCCCGTGTTGTTGAACAGCGGATCGGCCGCGGAGCGGTCTTAGAGGAAGCCGTAAACAACGCCGTTCCCAAGGCGTATGACGAACTCGTGGTTGAAAATGAGCTTCGCCCAATTGGACAACCCAAAATTGACGTCACCGAGATCGCTGATGGCGAGAAGGTCACCTTCACCGCTGAAGTTGACGTTCGCCCAGAGTTCACTCTTCCAGCATTTGATTCTTTGACGGTTGAAGTCGAGCCGGTAGCACTGGAAGAAGCCGACATTGTTGAGCAAATAGATTCCTTGCGCGGCCGGTTTGCCAACCTAGCCGAAGTTGATCGCGCCAGCGCAGATGGCGATGTTCTCCTCGTGAATATTGTCGGAAAAACTGAAAGTGACGATGAAGT
>DEZY01000074.1:0-11350 GCA_002365735.1 Actinobacteria bacterium UBA3120 | reverse complement strand
TTTGACGACGCCGTTCGTGGAGCGAGCAAAGGGGAGTCTCGAACATTCGAATTCACCCCACAAAATGGTGATTGGTCAGGTGTTCCCTTGACGGTGGCAGTCGAAGTCACGGCGGTCCGTGAGCGAGAACTCCCCGCACTTGACGCCGAATTTGTCTCGATGGCTTCAGAGTTTGACACCGTGGAAGAGCTACGTGCTGATATTGAAACCCGCCTCGGACGGCTGAAGAAAGTTGAACAGGGCGCCGAGGCGCGCAATAAAATCCATGACGTCCTGCTTGCGCAGGTCGAACTGCCAATGCCCGAAGGAGTAATCGCCGCTGAAATCGAAGGGCATTTCCAGGACGGTCATGATTCAGGTGAAGAACATCGCGCTGAAGTGGAAGCCGAGATTCGCAGTGGGCTAAAGAGCCAGTTTATTCTGGACAAAATTGCCGAAGATGAAGAACTCACCGTTGGCGAAAGCGAGCTCAGTGCCTGGCTCATGCAGCAGGCACCGCGTTATGACATGTCACCTGACGCATTCGCGCAGGCTTTGGTGGAAGCGGGACAGGTGCCCATGGCCATGGCAGATATCCGCCGCGCGAAGGCGCTAGCCAAGGTGCTCGAGAGCGCCAAGGTTGTTGACACTGCAGGCGCGGTCGTTGATCTGGCCGCACTCGATGCTGAGATGGCAGCCCTCACTGCTGGGGAGTAATTAGCCTGCAGTGACAGACTTTCGGTGACATACTTTGGCGCATTCTAGAGTGTTTACCGAAGGAGCAGACCGTGGATCATGTCCGCATCGCCGTCTACGAAATTATTCGAGGCACCGCTAAGGAAGCAGTCGAAATTACACATGCTCCTGCGGGAATGGCCGATATTTTTAAAGCTCAGCCAGGATTTGAAGGTTACTCAATAATTGAGGTGGATCCCGTCACTACAGTTTCGCTGAGTTTCTGGGCAACGCATGAGCAAGCAGAACACGCTATTGCCGAAGCTGCGGAATGGGTGCAAAGCAACTTGGCTGATCGTCTTCGCCGCACTTCGAACTATGTGGGGGATGCACTTTTTTGGACTGAACCGCAGAGTCAAACCGGTATTGAAAGAGTTCCTTCACCAGAGGAGCAGGATATGAACCATGTGCGGATCGCTGTTTATGACGTGACCAAAGGCACCACCAAGGAAGTCACCGAACTTGTTTCCGCTCCCGGAGGGTTGTCAGACATCTTTAAGATGCAACCCGGATTTCAAGCTTACTCAACCATTGAAGTTGATCCAGTTACTTTGATCTCCTTGAGCTTTTGGGAAACCCATGAGGAAGCAGAGCGTGCGGTTTCCGAGGCTGCCGTGTGGACGGCGGCTCATACTGAGGATCGGGTCCACCGTACCTCGAATTATGTGGGTGACTCGCTTTTCTGGGCCAAGCCCTAAGGGGAAGTACCAGGCAAGTTTTAAGGCGTTGGCCTTCAGTTCGGCTATGGGCGAACTCAACACTTTTAGTCGGGTTATTCCCCTGGTCGCGGGTTAGAGTTGGGTCAGTATTTCGGAGCAGACCCTAATTCCGCGTTAACCAGAAGGCGGAATGACCCAACGCGAGGAGACTCGGTGTCCAGCAAGCAATTTGAAGTGAACCAGCCTTCCGGTATTGACCTGCGCTCCGGCGGGAGCATGACCGGATTCGGTGACATGCTCGACGAGCGACTTTTGCGAGAGCGAATCATTTGGCTTGAAGGCGCGGTAATGGATGACAATGCGAACCGAATCGCCAAGCAGCTCCAGGTGCTCGCCGCTGAAGATCCAGAAAAAGACATTAGCTTGTACATCAATTCACCGGGTGGATCTATCTCCGCAGGAATGGTCATCTACGACACCATGGCGCTGATCCCCAATGACGTCACCACGGTCGCCATGGGCCTAGCCGCCTCGATGGGTCAGTTCCTGCTCTGCGCGGGTGCAGCGGGCAAGCGGTATGCAACTCCCAACACTCGGATCATGATGCATCAGCCTTCGGGTGGTCTGGGTGGAACGGCGAGTGACATCAAGATTCAGGCCGAGCAGATGCTGTTTATCAAAAAGCGCATGGCGGTACTCATCGCGGAGCACAGTGGACAAACTCTTGAGCAGATCGAGGAAGATTCCGATCGTGACCGCTGGTTTGACGCAGATGACGCACGCGACTACGGCTTGATCGATCACGTGTACAGCAGTTCGGCAGACGCCCCCAAGGGCGAGTCAAAGAAAAAGGGAGCCCAGAAGTGAGAAACCCAACCGGTCGTTACATCCTTCCCGAGTTTCGTGAACGCACTGCAACCGGTGAGCGCACTCACAATCCTTACACCAAGCTCTTTGAAGAGCGCATTATTTTCCTTGGGGTGCAGATTGACGATGCATCCGCCGACGACGTCATGGCACAGCTGCTCACCCTGGAGTCACTGGACCCAGACCGCGATATCCAGATCTATATCAACTCGCCGGGTGGTTCCTACACCGCGATGACCGCGATCTATGACACCATGCAGTTCGTTAAGCCTCAGGTACAGACCGTGTGCCTGGGTCAGGCAGCCTCGGCTGCTGCGATTCTGTTGGCAGCCGGAACCCCGGGTAAGCGATTCGCGCTTCCACACTCTCGGATTTTGATTCACCAGCCGTACACCGAAGGTGGCGGGCAGGGCTCAGATATTGAGATCCAAGCCAATGAAATTATCCGGATGCGTACCGAGATGGAAGGTATTCTCGCTAAGCACACCGGTCGGCCGATTGAACAGATCGAAAAAGATATTGAACGGGACAAAATCCTCACGGCGGACATGGCCAAAGACTTTGGCGTGATCGACTCCGTGATCTCTTCGCGCAAAGGCTAGACGCTGGCTCCCAAGGCCAGGTGTTAAGTAGCGCTTGAGACTTTCCCCCACGCCACCCTGTGAATATCTCAGCCTAGAGCCCGGATCCGGGGTACGGTTACCGGGTTGTAGAGCAAGGCGATGGCTGGGGCAGCCCGATTCGGTGCTGTTCATACTGTGAGTGAGGGGCGTTGTGACGCGAATTGGCGAGAGTGGCGATCTGCTGAAGTGTTCTTTCTGCGGAAAGAGCCAAAAGCAGGTCAAGAAGTTGATCGCCGGCCCGGGCGTGTACATCTGCGATGAATGCATAGATCTGTGCAATGAAATCATTGAAGAGGAACTCACCGAGGCAAGTACACCTGATTTCGGCGAGCTACCCAAGCCACGAGAAATTTATGCATTCCTAGATGAATACGTGATTGGTCAAGACTCGGCTAAAAAATCCCTATCGGTTGCGGTATACAACCATTACAAGCGCGTGCAGGCTGGCGAGAATCCGAAGGCCAAAGAAGATGCCGTTGAACTAGCTAAGTCTAATATTTTGCTACTAGGACCTACTGGTTCTGGTAAGACGCTATTGGCTCAAACGCTGGCCCGCGTGCTGAATGTTCCCTTTGCCATTGCTGATGCGACCGCACTCACCGAAGCGGGTTACGTCGGTGAAGACGTTGAAAACATCTTGCTCAAACTCATCCAAGCTGCCGAGTTTGATACCAAGCGCGCCGAAATGGGAATCATCTACATCGACGAAATCGACAAAGTGTCCCGAAAGAGTGAGAACCCGTCTATTACCCGTGACGTATCTGGCGAAGGTGTCCAGCAAGCGCTGCTCAAGATTCTTGAAGGAACAACTGCCTCAGTGCCACCACAAGGTGGACGCAAGCATCCACATCAGGAATTTATCTCAATTGATACCACCAACGTTCTATTTATTGTGGGTGGAGCATTTGCAGGCTTGGACAAAATTGTTGAAGCGCGTTTGGGCAAGAAAAATCTCGGCTTCACATTTGATCTGGTTGAGGGTGAGCGTTCCGAGACCGAAGATATCTCAGAGAATGTGTACTCCCACGTCATGCCTGAAGACTTAATCAAGTTCGGCATGATCCCTGAATTCATTGGTCGACTTCCCGTTTTCACTTCAGTGAGCAAGCTCGACCGCGAAGCACTCGTCGCGGTCTTAGTGGAGCCCAAAAATGCGCTGATCAAGCAATATCAGAAACTTTTTGAACTGGACAGTGTTGAACTCGAGTTTGCCCCTGACGCACTTGACGAGATCGCAGACCTGGCCCTGTTGCGAGGTACTGGCGCTCGCGGACTGCGTGCAATCCTTGAGGAAGTACTGCTCAACGTGATGTATGACGTGCCTAGCCGCACGGATATCGCCAAAGTTGTGATTAGTGGGGAAGTGGTTCGCGACAGTGTGAACCCAACTCTGGTGCCCCGGGGAGCGCCAAAGCGTGCACCCCGTGAAAAAACTGCCTAGTTCGACGTTGTAACCATGTGTTGCAAACGGATTGAGATAGCTGTTTGAATATTTTCTTTACCGCTAATCCTCGTCATAAGTTTTGAATTGACGGTACCCAGAGTCGATGCCTGATGTTGAATCACAATAGTTATCCGTGAAAATTATTCCCCATCGCTGCCAGCCGATCAAGTCCACAGGAGCGAGGTCGCTGGCCGCGCTCGCAAGTACTGCAATCCTGATCCCCTGGTCGGTAAGTAGCGAAAGGGCTTCCCCTGATCTACGGGTAGTTTGTCAAAGACGACGAGAGTTTGTGACCGTCCGAATTACTGCGCGAACTCGAGGTTCCTGATTGCTAATCGCCTAGTCGGCAAGGACAGTTTCGCATTCCAAGACAGTTGAATCGGGGGCGTTCACGGTGTTCAGTCCTTCGATAGACCCGGCAGCTTTAAGATCCGTTGCCACAGTATCTAGATGCTGAAGCATCTGGGGTGTCCCGGTGAAGACTGCTGTTAAAACTGTGGCCTTCATCGAAAGTTTGGCTTCTGACTTTGCCTTGCGGATCATGCGGAGTGCTTGCGTTGCTGTGGCAAGCACGGCGACGTCGCCATGAGCTGAAAGCTCCTGCAGTGATTGAAGATTTGGCCAGTGATTAGTGTGAATTGAATCCTTGTTAAACCACGACCAGGTTTCCTCGGTGGTGAAGGGCAGGAATGGTGCGAACAGGCGTAAGACCGTGTCGAGGGTGATCAACAGGGTTGCGCGCGCGCTTTCTGCGTTCACCCCTTCGGTTTCGCCGTAGGCACGTTCTTTGACCAGTTCTACATAGTCGTCGGTGAACTCCCAGAAGAAGGTCTCGGTGGCGTCAAGTGCCTTTGCGTAGTTGAAGTCTTCGAACGCATTGGTTGCGGATTCAACCGTGAGTGCAAGTTTTGCAAGCAGTGCTAGATCAACAGGTTCCACAATCGTTGCAGCTGTGATATTCGTGCGATCAAGGTCACTTGATAGTTGGGAAAGCGTGAGGGCGAACTTGCTCGCGTTGAGAAGCTTGATTGCTAAACGCCTACCGATTTTCATTTGACCAATGTCAAACGCGGTGTCCGTGCCTGGCCGCCCGGATGCTGCCCAGTAGCGGACGGCGTCAGAGCTGTACTCGTCGAGCATGTCCATTGGAGTTACGACATTGCCCTTGGACTTACTCATTTTCTTGCGGTCGGGATCCAGGATCCAGCCTGAGATCGCCGCGTGTTGCCAGGGGAGTTCATTGTTTTCTAGGTCTGCGCGAACAACGGAGGAAAATAGCCACGTGCGGATAATTTCGTGGGCTTGCGGTCGCATGTCCATGGGGAACACGCGTTCAAATAAGTCAGGGTCGCGCTCCCAGCCGCCGGCGATCTGGGGGGTAAGCGAGCTAGTTGCCCAGGTATCCATGACGTCGGGATCGCCTGTGAAGCCACTGGGTTGATTGCGTTGATCCTCGGTGTAACTAGCAGGAACGTCACTGCTGGGATCGATCGGAAGTGATGCTTCACTCGGAACCAGGATCTGTTCATAGTCTGGATTGCCATCAGCATCGAGTGCGTACCAGACCGGGACTGGAACCCCGAAAAATCTTTGGCGGGAAATCAGCCAGTCACCGTTGAGTCCTCCGACCCAGTTTTCATAGCGGACGAGCATGTGGGGTGGGTGCCAAGTAATTTGACGCCCACGGGCCAGGAGTTCTTCGCGGAGTGCGGCATCGCGGCCACCGTTGGCGATGTACCACTGGCGGGTGGTAACAATTTCCAGGGGCTTATCTCCTTTTTCAAAGAACTTCACTGGGTGGGTAATTGCCTTTGGCTCGCCCACCATGTCACCGGATTCGCGGAGAACCTCAACCATGCGCTGCTTTGCGGTGAAACTGGTCGCGCCGGCAATGGCTGCAAAACGCTCTTTACCTGCGCGAGTGGTTATCCATGGTGGGGTCTCAGAAGTGATCCGACCATCCCAGCCGACGATTGGGCGGGTGGGCAATTGCAGTTCACGCCACCAGGTGACATCGGCGAGGTCACCAAATGTGCAGACCATTGCGATGCCGGATCCTTTTTCTGGGTCGGCAAGCGTGTGGGCCATGACGGGAACTTCAACACCAAACACGGGAGTAATAACGTTGGTACCAAAGAGTGATTGGTACCGCGGGTCGTCCGGGTGCGCTACGAGCGCAACGCAGGCAGCGAGCAATTCCGGTCGTGTTGTTTCAATGAAGACCGGGTTGTCACGATCAGATGTGGGTGAAAACCCAATTCGATGAAATGCGCCAGGGACTTCGCGGTCTTCAAGCTCGGCTTGGGCAACTGCCGTCCGGAAAGTGACGTCCCACAGAGTCGGTGCTTCAGATTGATATGCCTCACCACGTGCGAGGTTGCGCAAAAATGCAAGCTGGCTGACCCGTTGAGCATTTTTGTCAATGGTTTGATACGTCTGGGCCCAATCAACTGAAAGTCCCATGCGTCGCCAGAGGTCTTCGAAGACAACTTCATCTTCAATTGTGAGTTGTTCGCACAATTCAATAAAGTTCTTCCGAGAGATCGGCTCCTGCTTTTTCGCATCTGGTTTTTCGGGGGGCGTGTAGTCGACTTGATACGGCAAACTTGGATCGCATCTCACACCAAAATAGTTCTGAACGCGACGCTCAGTTGGGAGTCCATTGTCATCCCAGCCCATGGGGTAAAAAACCTCGAAGCCGCGCATGCGCTTGTAGCGAGCGATGCAGTCGGTGTGCGTGTAACTGAACACATGCCCAACGTGCAGTGATCCGCTGACAGTGGGTGGAGGAGTGTCGATTGAGAAGATCTGATCGCGGGTTTTGGTTCGATCAAATGAATACGTGCCAGAGTCTTGCCAGGTTTTGGCCCACTTTTCTTCGATCCCGGTAAGGCCTGGTTTTTCCGGGATATTGACTGCTGGGGATTGCGACTTCGACGACATAGTCCCGAAGTCTATTCATCGTCCTAGACTGCGACCGTGGGTATCACGAGCGCAAATCAATTATGGGAAGAACTTGAGTCCCGTTGGCCGGAAAACCTGATCGAGCCATCCTTGGCTCGCATGAACGCCGTGTCCCATTTAATGGGAGATCCGCAGTTGACATTTCCGGTGATTCAGGTGGCCGGTACGAACGGCAAGAGTTCGACCGCCCGCATGATTGAATCCCTTCTGCGTTCATTCGGCTTACGCACTGGGCTGTACACGTCACCGCATCTGGTTGACCCAACAGAGCGGATTTGCCTTGACGGTGCGCCCATCTCGCCCGAGGCGGCGGTTGCAACCTGGAACGACATTGAGCCATTTATTTCCATGGTTGACCACAATTCGGTGACTGATGGCGGACCGAAACTGTCATATTTTGAGGCGATGACGGCGTTGGCCTATTCAGTATTTGCTGATTCACCGGTAGACGTTGCAATTATTGAAGTGGGACTTGGTGGGACGTGGGATGCAACCAGCGTGTGCAGACCGCAGGTCGCGGTGATCACACCTGTTGATCTTGACCACCAGGAATACCTTGGGGAGACCATTCGTGAAATTGCGGGCGAGAAAGCGGGCATCTTGGCCAATGCTGAGGCAGCAGTGTTGGGGCCGCAGAGCCCGGAGGCGGCGGCGATCCTGGTTCAGGCGTGTGAGGATGCGGATCTGCAACCGACCCGGTTTGGGGTTGAGTATGGCGTAAATTCACAGGCGCTCGCAGTGGGAGGGCAACTCCTTTCCCTACATGGCTTGCGCGGGGATTATTCGGAAATTTTTCTGCCGCTGTTTGGTGAGCATCAGGGAAATAATGCGGCCGTGGCACTGGCGGCCTGTGAAACCTTCCTGGGTTCGGCGTTACTGGCCCCGCTGGATGAAGATTTGGTCCGCGAAGGTTTCGCGAAGGTGATCTCACCGGGCCGGTTAGAAATTTTGCGAACAAGCCCCACAGTTATGGTGGACGCGGCCCACAATCCGCACAGCGCGAAATCATTGGCCACCGCGCTCGAAACGAGTTTCACATTTGTGGGAGTGATTGCCGTACTGGGCATGCTGGGGAGCAAAGACGCCGTCGGTTTTTTAGAGGCGCTTTCCCCCGTGGTATCGCAGGTGGTAATTACCGAGCCGATGTCACCTCGAGCACTTCCGGCGATAGAACTGGCCCGGCTAGCATCTGAGGTCCTTGGGGGTGAGCGGGTCACAATTGGTGGTGACTTGATGTCCGCACTCGAAGAGGCAATTGGGTTGGCTGATAGTTCGGGAGAGTACGGCGGAGTGGGAATTATCGTCACGGGCTCAGTTGTGTTGGTGGGAGATACCATCCGCTTGCTCTCAGATCCTGATTCACAGGGGGTGAAGTGACCAATGCGGGTACTTGGATCAACTGTCCTTGTTCTTGAGGCGCTTGTCGTTCTATTGGCAATCCCGATCGCAATCAACGTCTCCGATGCGAATGCATCCTTGGCTCTGGTGATGGGAATTGCCTTAGCCGGGCTCCTGATTTTGAGTGTCGGAGTAATTACTAAGCCGATTGCGGTACCCCTTGTCTGGGTACTCCAGGTTCTGGTAATCGCGTCCGGGTTCGTTGTCCCCACCATGTTTTTTGTGGGTGCGGTATTTGCCCTGTTGTGGTTCTACGCGGTGCGCAATGGGCGGCGAGTGGATCGGGCACGGGAGTTGCCCGAAAGCTAAATGTGAGTCTCCTCTAGCATCAGCGGCGGTAGTAAGAACCGCTTACCCGGACTTATAGAGGAGTCATTGAATGTCTGAACGCACACTTGTTCTCATCAAGCCTGACGGTGTTGCCCGCGGCTTGGTCGGTGAAGTACTTGCTCGAATCGAGCGTAAAGGTTTCACTTTCGCGGCACTTGAGCTCATGAATGTGAGCACGGACCTAGCCCAAACTCATTACGGTGAGCACGCGGACAAGCCATTCTTTGCCGACCTTGTCGCCTTTATCACCGGAGGCCCAGTAGTTGCGGCAGTCATTGAAGGCCCTGATGCCATCGTCGCTTGGCGAACCATGATGGGCGCCACCAACCCGATTACCGCAGCACCCGGAACTATCCGGGGAGACCTAGCCACCGAAATGCAAAATAACGTCACGCACGGCTCGGACTCACCGGAGTCAGCAGCTCGCGAGATTGCACTGTTTTTTCCGAACCTCTAGGAACGGGTAAGCGCCATGAAGGACTTAATCGGATCGGTCGCCGTAGGCGTTGGAGCGGGAGTCCCCACCGCACATGCGGCTCGGGGCCCAAGTTTGGTCCAGTGGCCGGCAAAAGTGCGCCAGTTTTTTCCACATGCTTTAGGTACAGCCGTGGGAGTTGGTCTGGTAGTTGGTTCACAGGTCCCGGGCCTTCGCGGCATCAAAGCGCTAGCGGCTGGTGCAAGTTTTGCCGGTCTTGGGACGGTTGGATTTTTTGTCGCCAAAAACAAGCTGGGTGAGATCGAGGCCGAAAACGCCGAGATTGATGCCTGTTTTGCCCGCCCTCCGATCGATATGCACCTATCGGGGAGTCCTCGCTCAGCGGTTGACTACACACTTCTTGGCCGCGAGGGCGCACGTTTCATAAATAGTGTGACAACGCACGAACATGCGCAACAAATTGGGATCAAGCGCACGCACAGCCCAATCCGCGTTTTTGTCAGTGTCGCAAACGCTGATTCGATTTCCTCCCGAGTATCGCTGGCAATGTCGGAATTGATTCGTAACAAAGCATTTGACCGCGAGTACATATTAATACAGGCTCCCGCCGGCTCAGGCTATGCAAACTCGACCCCGGTCGACGTACTAGAACTGCTCTCGGGAGGGAATTGCGCCACCGTGTCGGTGAGTTACGGACTCCTACCGAGCTTTCTTTCCCTAGCGAAAGTGCGGGTGGCCGGACAGACCCAGCTCGAGTTGCTTAACGCAATTGACCGCGAACTCATTGGTCGCCGGAATAAGGGCAAGCATGTCCCAAAAATCATTCTCTTTGGGGAGAGCTTGGGAGCACGCATCCAACAGTTCGCAATCCCACTTGGTTCCAGCGACCTGGACAAGTATTCAATCTTTCGGGCCCTGTGGGTAGGAACGCCCGGTGGTCGAATCTCAGATACGTTCCACCGATTGTGTGCGAGTGAGTCGGTAAGCGTGGATCGGCCCGAACAGATTCCGACGGGTACGAATCATCGAGTGTGGTTCCTTGAACATGATGCAGACCCCGTGGTCCGGTTTCGACCCGATCTCGCCTGGGCGCAACCGACCTGGCTGGATCCAGAGTTACCCCGAGGCAGAAATATCCCCCAGGAGATGACCTGGAATTTAGGGGTTACGTGGGCGACGCTCCTGGTGGATACTGTGTTTGCGACCAATGTGAGGCCGGGTGAGTTTGAGAGCCTGGGCCACGACTACCGGGCAGATCTAGGGGCGGTTGCGACTGCGGCTTTTGGGTTTTCCAGCTCAATCAGTTCAGAGCAAGCCACATCTTTAGAGACCCTTCTGAGGGAAATTGAAGTGGCGCGCGCCCAAATGTTAGGCGAGAGCCGGTCATAGGGGCTGCAGGGCTACCATTGGTGTTGGATCGGCGCTCTTCCCAAGTGCACCATTAAACTCAGCATTTCTAGACCGACTGGAGGTACCGCGTGAGTTCTTCCGGGCACTCCTCATTTGTGGGCCGAGACATGGCTGTTGATCTGGGAACCGCCAACACGCTGGTCTACGTTCGGGGCCGAGGGATCGTGCTCAATGAACCATCCGTGGTTGCCATAAATAACAATACGGGCGGGATCTTGGCTGTTGGCACCGAAGCTAAAGAGATGATCGGACGCACACCAGGCAATATCGTCGCAATCAGGCCTCTCAAGGACGGCGTGATTGCCGACTTTGATACCACCGAACGCATGTTGCGGTACTTCATTCAAAAGGTGCACCGTAGACGTCATCTCGCAAAACCACGCTTGATCGTATGCGTTCCTTCAGGTATTACCGGGGTTGAGCAACGCGCCGTCAAAGATGCCGGCTACGCCGCGGGCGCTCGTAAAGTCTTTATTATCGAAGAGCCAATGGCGGCTGCAATCGG
>DEZY01000092.1:8020-22828 GCA_002365735.1 Actinobacteria bacterium UBA3120 | reverse complement strand
TAAGACCGACCTCAATCATTCTGTTGACCGCGTTAACACCGCCGCCACCAATTCCGACAACCTTGATTACTGCTAAGTAGTTCTGTGGAGCCGCCACGGCCGCTCTCCTTTTCCGTTCATGTCGATGGAAGGGGCTCCATCGAACTCCTGTGCCACAAACCCTCAACCTCTACCAGAGGCTAAGCAAATGGTTCGCTCATGGCCGCGCGGACCATAGACGGTCCGGATAGTAAAGCGCAAGTCGGAAGGGCCGATTTTCCAAAGTTTTTTAAAAAACTTTCAGGTCAAAAGCCTGGCCCGGCCCCGCTTAGGACTTCTTCCGCCCTTTTTCATCGGTCGTGGTCGGCAATTCGGGGGCGCTGACATCGTAGATCTGGGCCCGACGCGATAACAGTGCATCTAGCACGGCCGCCTTGAACTCGGGCTCGTCCGCGCTGCCCCACTTCACGATGGATCCTGACTTCAGGTCAAGTTCAATACTGTCAATCGAGTTTGCCCTAATCCGTACGACTTTTTTAGCCAAATTTGCCGGCATCGCGGCGACGACTTCGACCGACGCAACAAGTGGGGCTCCCGATGCTTGGATTAGGGGTAACCCGTCAAGGTTGGAATAGTCAAAAAGAATGCCTTGGGCATCAACTCCCTGGCTTGTATCCCCGCCTTTGACCCGCGCTAGAGGAATCCGTAAATCCAGAGCCACCACTACCTCATTGGGCCATCCGCGTCGCACCTCAACAGCTGACACCCACGCAAGGTTAACAATGGCTTGGGCCGCTGTGTCGGTGTCAACTGTGGCAATCGGATCATTCAATTTAATGTCGGCGCTCGCTTGAACCTGAGCAATCTGTTCGGCCGAAAGGGTTTCCCCACCGGAGCCCATCACTTGAACTTCCTTCACCGCAAATACTTGTGAAAACCACACCAACCAAATCATGATTCCAACGCTAAGAACGAGCACAAGGACGATCAGCCACCAGATTCGAAGCTTATGTTTTTTGAGTTGATACGCGGTGAAGTCCTTCGATTCTGCATGTCCTTTGATGCTGCTCATCAGATCACTCATCGCGACGTCCAGGTTCACGTTCTTGCAATCTTTGAACAACCTCAGTAGCTATCAAACCAATATCTCCGGCACCCAACGTCATGATGATGTCGCCGCTTTGCGCATCCTCCACCAAGTCTTGGGCAACCGCAGACCATGAAGGCTCGAAAATTACACACTCAGGAGGGAGGGGGACATTGGATGCCATGGTCTGCCCACTGGCTCCAGGGATCGGATTCTCCCCTGGTGCGAAAACTTCCAGCACGATGACTTTGTCGGCCAGAGCAAGTGCAACTCCAAACTCTTTGGAAAATAGCGCGGTGCGGTAGTAATGATGTGCCTGAAAAGCCACGATCACACGTCCAGGGCCGACAAGCTCACGCGCTGTTCGCAGTGTCGCAGTGATTTCAGTGGGGTGATGAGCGTAATCGTCGTACACCCGGACGCCACCAGCTTTTCCCTTAAAATCAAATCTGCGGCGCGTCCCGCTAAAGTGATTCACACCTTCGATTGCTTGTTGCGCTGTGTACGACATGCCGATCATGGCAACAAGAACAGCTTGTGCGTTAAGTGCATTGTGATGGCCAAAAACCTGAAGCTCGACCCGTCCCAAACGGACGCCCTGATGTGCGGTGTCAAAACTCCAGCCCAATGCTGACGGCCGGGCGTCCACCATGTGAAAATCTGCCTCAGGGTCCTCTCCATAGGTGCGGATGTCAACCCCGGCGGCTAGGGCTGCTTTGACGAGGCGAGCCGCACCCGGATCATCCAAGCACGCCACCAAAAACCCGCTTTGGTCTCGAATGCCCAGTGCAAAGTCAAGGAATCCTTGCTCGATCGCGTCAAATGTCCCCCAATAGTCAAGGTGATCTGCCTCGATATTGGTCACAATTGCAACTTTTGGGTTCAGATACAAGAAAGTGCCATCACTTTCATCTGCTTCGACAACGAACAATTCGCCGGTGCCTAAATGAGCATTTGATCCAGTCTCGTTTAGTTCACTACCGATTGCGAACGACGGATCTGATCCTGAATGTTGCAGAGCCACGGTCATCATGGAAGTGGTTGTAGTTTTCCCGTGTGTTCCCGTGACGGCTACCCCGGTGAATCCGGTCATGATCGCTGACAGCGCCTCTGCGCGGTTCAAAACCCGCTTGCCGCACTCCGCGGCCTCGATTCGTTCTGGATTATTCGCAGGAATGGCGGTTGACAACACTAGGGTGTCAATTGCGTCTACGTGCCGGCAAGAGTGGCCAATCATGGTCTCAACACCTACCGCGGTCAACGCGGCAAGGCGACGTGAGTCTTTTGCATCACAACCACTGACCTGCACACCGCGGGCGGCCAGGATTCGGGCGATTCCGGACATGCCGGCACCACCGATCCCGACTACATGGACCTGACCCAAGTCCTGCAAGCTCACGCGTGCCCACTCCTTCGCAATTGTGATGACGTCCTTATGAACACGATAACCCCCAAACGGCCAATTCCTTGGCAGCATTAGTTGGGTTCACCTCGCGCCTCGTCTCCGCCATTTTGGCTAGCATTTGATTATCAAGAATCAAGGGCAAAACTTTGTTCACAACCGCGTCCGGGGTAAACGCTGAGTTTTCAATTTCAATTGCTGCTCCCGCGCTTGTC
Source organism: Actinobacteria bacterium UBA3120 (assembly GCA_002365735.1). GTDB lineage: Bacteria > Actinomycetota > Actinomycetes > S36-B12 > S36-B12 > UBA4592. The sequence continues at coordinate 20,145 of DEZY01000092.1, read as the reverse complement.
AAACCCTGAGCATTTCTTTTTTGTTCACCGTTGCCGATTGGAAGTGGCACAAAAATTGCGGGAACGCCTACCGTTGCTATTTCCGCAACGGTCATGGCGCCAGCCCGAGCCACAACTAAATCGGCTGCGCAATAGGCCAAGTCCATGCGACTAATGAACGGTACGGTTCGGTACACGACCCCCGCAGAATCAATCGCTGCGCCGCCTCCGCCAATATTTCCCGTCCCAACGGCGTGTAAGACGCTCACCCCCGCCGCAATTAATTGTGGCAATGCTGCCTCGATCGCCGCATTAATAGATTGGGCACCCTGGGAACCACCGAACACGAGAAGTACCGGTCCAGTTTTTGGGAGATCAAAATATTCACGGGCCTTGGCGTAATCTCGATGCCGATCAAGCTCCACGATGTCAGTACTCAATGGCATTCCTATGACCCGTGCCCCAGACATGACTCCCGGGAACATCGCTGCCACATGTGGGGTTAATTTGGCACCCAATTTATTGGCTAGACCTGCGGTTGAATTCGCCTCATGAACAATGATGCACAGACCCAGACTCCGAGCCGCCATGTAGGCAGGCGCACTGGCGTATCCACCGAACCCAATCACAACATCGGTTGAGTGTGCTTTCATGAACCGGCGAGCCAGTCGCACTGATGCGATGAATTTGGGGGTGAATGTAAGCGCCTGGCCGTTTAGCTTGCGCGGAAAAGGTGCGGACGGGAGTACCTCAAGTGCGAAACCGGTGGGCGGAACCAAAGTTGTGTCCAAGCCACGGTCTGTTCCCATTATTGTGATGTGTGCCTGGGGATCCAGATCAACAATGGCTCGGGCAGTGTTTATTGCCGGGTACACATGACCCGCACTGCCGCCCGCGGCCAAAACGAATTTCACTGTGCACTTCTCATGATTAGAGTTTCCTTGCTCATTTTAGACGTTAGCGCCTGCGCATGGCGGCGGCCGTTTGCCGACGCCGAATAATGCGGCGCGCGCCCGGTTCGTTGCGAGCACAAGCCAGCAACATCCCAATAGCGATCAGGGTCGGAATTAAAGACGAGCCACCGTAGGACACCAGCGGAAGCGGCACACCCGTAACGGGCAGAAGGCCCAGAACTGCGCCAATATTGACGACCGCTTGGATCACAATCCACGAACCAACCCCAGCAGCCGCTAGGCGCACAAATGGGTCTTGCGAATTTTTGCTCAATCTAAAAATCGAGAAAGCCAGAATTCCGAAGAGAAGTAAGACGGCGAAGGTCCCCACCAAGCCCAGTTCCTCTCCGATAACTGGGAAAATAAAGTCGGTGTGCGCCTCAGGCAATGAGCCCCACTTCTCGCGGCTACCGCCGAGTCCCACTCCCCATACGCCACCCGTGCCTAAGGCGTACTGTCCTTGGGTTACTTGCCAACCGAATCCCAGTCGATCCGAATCGGGGTTGAGCCAATTGGAAATCCGTTCCATGCGATAGGGGGCGGCTATGGTCAACATCCACACGGCGAAAAGGCCTACTCCGCCGAACAATGCGAAAAGTCGAAGGGGCACTCCGGCTGTAAACAAAATGCCGCACAGGATTGCAGCAAGCATCAACGTGTTACCAAAATCTCCTTCAAGCAGAACCAGAATCATCATGAGTCCGGCAACGGGAACGATCGGGACCAGAATGTTTCTCCACGTCGGAACATGCCGATCTTTGCGCGTCAGAACCTCAGCGCCCCAAATGACCAAGGCTAACTTGGCAAACTCGCTGGGCTGCAACCTAAATGGCCCGAAAATTTCAATCCAGTTTCGTTGCCCAGCGACCTCTACACCAATAATCAGCACGCTAATCAAAAGTCCGAATGCAATTGCCAGAAAGACCCAAGCGCTTTTGCGCCAGAACTGAATCGATGAACGAAGCGCAAAAATCAAAGCGATTACTCCGCATACCCCAAATAGTGCTTGACGCTGGGCGAATACGTAGGCGGATCCGAAGACTCGAACACTCTCCACAGACGATGCGGATAACACCATGACCAGTCCGAGTGAAAGCAACAGCAGGGTGGACCCCATGATTAAGTAGTACGTGCTTAGCGGATGTTCTGCGAGTAACGTGAACCGCGATTTTTTATAAGCCTCGGAGATTTTATGGAGTCCCCCCGATGCCGGGCGGGTAAGAAGGGACATTAGTCGATCAATCCATCCTGGACGGCACTTGCAAACAGGTCTCCCCGTTGCGAATAGTCGGTGAACATGTCCCACGAGGCGCATCCGGGGGCAAGCAACACAGTGTCTCCGCTCTCGGCCCGCTCGCGTGCAATCTGGACGGCCTCACTCATTGCACTAGTGTCCCTAGTGGCCAGTGTGATTACTGGGACATTTGGTGCGTGTCGGGTGAGGGTCTCAGCTATCAGCTGGGCATCAGAACCCAATAAAATTGCTAATTTGATCCGATGAGCGTGCGCCAGCACCAGTTCGCCAAAATCCTGCCCTTTTGCCAGCCCTCCCGCGATCCAGATGACCGATGGGTACGAGGACAAAGACGTGTCGGCCGCGTGCGCATTTGTGGCCTTCGAATCATCGACATATGTCACACCATCAACGCTGGCCACAACTGCATTGCGGTGCGGTGCTGGAGCAAAATTTCGAAATCCCAGTTGTACAGCCGTCGGCGAGACACGATTGAGATCGGGGGAATCTAATGTCCCGAAAGCCCGGGCCACAGCAGCCGCTGCCAGCGCGTTCTCGGTGTTGTGCTCAGCAGCGGGATGAATATCGGACACCAACGCCAACTCTTGGGCATAGTCCATTCGGTTCGGAATGAACGCCCGATCAACCAGCGCATTGTCGACCACGCCCAACTCGCTCAACGCTGGGATGCCACGCGTAAATCCAATCGCGCGACACCCCTCTATGACATCGGCGGCTTCAACCATGGAAATAGTTGCTTCATCATGGCCGTTGTACACCGCCGCGTACTGGGTTCGCTCGTAGATTCGAGCTTTAGCCTTGGTATATCGATCAAAATCACCAAAATGATCAACATGATCGGGGGCAAGGTTCAGGCACACAGAGGCCCATGGGCTCACCGTGTGAATAAATGGCAACTGCGGAGCACCCACTTCAACCGCAATGACGTCAAGTTCGTCATGCATCACGACTCCAACGAGAGAGTGACCAATATTTCCCGCGGCTTCGCTGCGAAACCCGGACGCGCGCAAAATCGAATCGAGCATCAACGTTGTAGTCGTCTTGCCATTGGTGCCGGTTACGCATAACCATTGGGCTGCCCCGCTTTTTGGGCGAATCCGCCACGCCAATTCAAGCTCGCCCCAAATGGGGACACTCGCCAGTGCCGCCTGGCGGTGAAAAATATGGCCCGGCGGCAATCCCGGGGATGTCACCAATAAATCAAAGTGCTCACTTGGCAATTCCGTGGCACCGATAAAGGTATGAGCACCTAACGAACCAAGAATTTCGGCCCGCTCATTGACCGGATCTGTTGCGGCCGAATCAATAATGCTGACGTCCGCTCCCAGTTGCATCAGTGCATCACTTGCAGCAAAACCCGCGACGCCAAGCCCCAGGACGCCCACCCGCAGGGATGACCAGTTCGCTTCCCGAGATGTCAACTCGTCACACTTAGGCATTAGGCACGGACCCACTCCGCGTAGAAAATTGTCAGCCCTGCCCCAATGCACAGACCCTGGATGATCCAGAACCGCACCACAATTTGAATTTCTGGCCAACCAAGCATTTCAAAGTGATGATGCAGGGGCGCCATCCTAAAAATTCTCTTTCCGGTTAACTTGAATGAACCCACTTGCCCGATTACCGACAATGTTGTGATCAAGAAAAGTCCCGCCAAAAGTGGGAGCAACAATTCTGTGCGCGTCAGGATCGCCAAACCTGCGATCCCGCCGCCCAGAGCAAGGGAACCGGTGTCGCCCATGAAAATGCGCGCGGGTGAAGTGTTAAACCACAAGAAACCAAAACTGGCACCCGCTGTTGCCGCGGCCACCATTGCAAGGTCAAGTGGATTTTGCGTGTTGTAACAAAACTCAGTAACTTCAAACGCACAATTTTGTCCATACTGCCAAATGGCCAGTAGTACGTACGCCAAGAAACTCATGATTGCAGCCCCCACTGCAAGTCCATCAAGTCCATCGGTCAGATTGACACCATTAGTCGTCGCTGTTACCAAGAACCAGACCCACAATAAGAAAAGGCCCAACGGAAGAACAAAGCTGGTATCACGAACAAATGAGATCGCCATCGATGCTGCAGTATTGCCCGAATCGTCCGGGAACTGCACGGATAGATATGCAAACGAGAATGCGACCACCGCCTGTCCGATGAGTTTGGTTCGCGCTCGAAGGCCCGTGCTTCTTTGCTTGAAAATCTTCAAATAGTCGTCCGCCATGCCCACCAGGCCTAGTCCGACCATCAGGTACAGCACGAGCAGGGCCGAAATCGAAACGGGGCGCCAAGTAATCAGATGCGTAAGGAAATAGCCCGCGAGGACGGCGATAATGATGGCCAGGCCGCCCATTGAGGGGGTGCCGCGCTTCCCTTCATGTGCCGGGTACAACTCCCCTTCTCGTGAAGCCCGAATCGCTTGGGAATAGCCATGCCTGCGCAGCAAGTTGATGAGTAATGGGGTGCCCAGAAAAGAGATGAAGGTCGCGATCGCACCCGCGATGACTACTAGCCTCATAGGTTTCCTTGCCCTCGACCATTACCGGAATCCAAGTCCGTAGTGAGACTACTTAATGAAAGCTCCATAACCTCACTTGCCACGCGTTCCAAACCTATTGATCGTGACGCTTTCACAAGCACGATATCGCCCGCACGTAAATCGCGTGCCAGCAATTCCAAGGCCTGATCGGTGTCGGATACCCAGACCGATTCCCCGCCCCATGATCCTTCACTGACCGCAGCCAAGGCCATGACACGAGTTGCCTCCCCCACACACACAAGGCGAGAAATATTTAACCGCACCGCCAACCGCCCAATGGACTCATGCGCTTCTCTTGAGTACTCACCCAGTTCGCGCATCTCCCCTAACACCGCCCACGTCCTTCGGTCGGAATCTCCCACTCGAAATTGAGCTAGGGTCGTCAGCGCCGCGCGCATGGACTCAGGATTAGCGTTGTAGGAGTCATTGATCACGGTAATGTCATTGCCTGCTGTGGTGACTTCCATTCTCCACTTGCTGATCAAGTGTACTTCGCTCAGAAGTTCACACGCGGCCTCAAAAGGAACACCTGCGCAGACACAGGCGCTCACGGCGGCCAACGCGTTGCTCACGTAGTGTGAGCCAACCAATTTCACATGTGCCCGGTGCGAGTGCCCGCCGTGGGTAATCACAAAACGCGTTGTTCCATCAGGTTCGATGTCCACATCACTGGCACGAAAGTCACTGCCCTTGTCTTCCCCGAATGTGCGGATCTCGCAGTTTAGAGAATCACCCATCTTCGCCACAAGTGGATCATCCTTATTAAGAATTGCGATTCCAGTTGCCGGCAATGCGCGGACCAACTCGCTTTTCGCCTCTGCAATATTCTCGATGCTTCCCAGGAGTTCAATGTGCGCCGATCCCACATTGACCACCACTCCGATATCGGGCTCGGCAATTTCAGCGAGAGTCGAAATATGACCTATCCCACGCATTCCCATTTCCAAAACGAGAAACTGGGTGCTCGCATCAGCACTGAGAATCGTAAGTGGGAGTCCTACTTCAGTGTTGAATGAACCGGGAGGCGCAACCGTCTCACCATGCTGCCCCAGAATCCCCGCGATGAGATCTTTTGTTGAAGTTTTTCCACTCGAGCCCGTAACGCCTATTACTTGCGCCGTCAAAACATTGACCCGCACCCAGTGGGCAATTTGAGCCAGGGCATTCAACGGACTCACCACTCGAAGCACTGACAATCCTTCGGCCATGGGCCTTCCCACAACGGTATCGACAATCGCTAAAGCAGCACCAGCCTCGTACACAGAATCGAGAAAATCATGCCCATCTACCCGCTCGCCGACGAGCGCAACAAATACGCCATCGCGAATTGCACTGCGGGAGTCGACAAAGAATTGCGGGACATTAAACAGATGTGACTGCTCGCAACCAGTCAATATTCCGCCGGTGATCTCTTCCAGTTGGCGTCCTGTGAACTCAATCATTGAGATTCCCGCCCTGCAGCATCTCAGCCACGACATCAACGTCGCTAAATTCAATTACATGACCGTGAATTTCCTGTCCGCGCTCATGACCCTTACCGAGTATCGCTACTACATCGTGGCTATGCGCGGATTCCAATGCCTGCGCAATCGCCATCCGTCGATCCCCCATCTCGAAGACCTCACAGCCGGAAACCCTGGCTGCGCCGGCGAGAAGTTGCTGTCGAATGAGAGTCGGATCTTCCGAGCGCGGGTTGTCATCGGTGACGATCAAAACGTCCGACCCGCTCGCACCGGCCTGCCCCATCTCCGCACGCTTACTTGCGTCTCGGTCGCCGCCAGCACCCACAACCGTAATGATGCGACCACCAAATTGACTTCTTAGCCCTGTCAGGAATTCCCTGATGGACTCTGGCGAGTGTGCGTAATCAACAAAAACTGATACGCCGTCGCGGGTGCCCACTAGTTCGGCCCTGCCCGGGACTGTCGCCCCACAAATTGCCGTGACAACTTCACCTCCATGAATACCCACTCGGTCTAACATCGCAAGTGCCAAGGCTGCATTCAGTGCATTCATGGTGCCCGGCATGGCGAGTGAATCCATGTGCGTTTCGTACCTGGGGCCTCGCAAAAGCCAGGACCCGCGATCGTGGTCTTCGGTAATTTTCCAGTCAGGGGAACCCACGTTCCCCACAGATTCAAATGGAATCGCAATTGAGTCGCACAGTTTTACACCCCAAGAACTGTCCGTGCAGATAAGTGCCGACCGTGCATACTGATGCGAGAAAAGTTGGGATTTGGCCGAGAAATATTCGACCATGGAATCGTGGTAATCCAGATGGTCGTGCGAAAGATTCGTGAACCCCACACAGTCAAATTCAACACCGTTCACCCTGTATTCAGAGAGAGCAATACTGGAGACTTCCATCGCGATCAATTTCACACCACTAGCTTTCATGCGCGCAATTGTGCGAAATAGGTCCGGCGCCTCGGGGGTGGTGCGTACGCTGCTTACTTCCTCCCCGTCCATAGCGGTCGCCAAAGTGCCAATCAACCCTGCCTTGATGCCCACTGCGCGCGCGGCCTGGTAGATCATGCTGGTGGTCGTGCTTTTCCCATTAGTGCCGGTTACCCCCAGCAGGATCATCCCTGCGGCAGGATCGGAATACACCAACTTACAAATTTTTCCAAGGGATGCTCTGGGATCGCTCACCAGCAATACCGGTAACTCGATGTCCAGATCTGACCGATCAAGCCATTGGACCCCGGCCGGGTCGGTCAATATGGCCGAAGCACCTCGCTTGATTGCTTGACTCACAAACGTAACTCCATGAGCTGTGCGCCCCGGTAGGGCCGCAAAAAGTTCGTTCTTTTCTACCGTATTGGAGTTCAATGAAACACCAGAAACTCGGATTTTTGGGTCACCCGAAAGGTGTGCCGTAATCAGTGAAGCAATCTCGACAACCGATGTCGATCCCACATTAACCTCCAAAGGTCAGTGCGAGTTTAGGCGCTTTTGATCCGGTAGGTGGGATCTGCAGTGCGCCAAGCGCGTAACTGGAAACTTTCTTAAAGACTGGAGCAGCCAACTCACCACCGTACCGACCAATTTGTGGCTGGGAGACAAATACCCCGACAACAAGTTGCGGGTTGTCTGCAGGTGCCATGCCAACAAAAGATGCGATTACCTGATCGTTGTAGCCGCCGGTAAGCTCATCGATCACCTGTGCCGTACCGGTTTTGCCTCCAACCCGGTATCCGGGTATTTTGGCATTCGTCGCTGTTCCACCCTCGCCTACCACGCTCTCCAGCATCGCTCGCACCTGAATTGCTGTATCCCGAGATACAACTCGCGTTGTCTTCGGAGCCGCAGGCTGTTCCGCTGTTCCATCTTCGTGAATAATCCTCTTCACCAGTGAAGGCTCAACTCGCAAACCGTCGTTTGCGATAGTCGAATACACACTGGCTACTTGAACTGCGTTCACACTCAGACCTTGGCCGAATGAGATCGTTGGAAAGGATGTAGGAGACCAATTCTTGTGCTCGGGAACAAACCCGTTGCTCTCACCAGGAAAGTTCAAACCGGTTGGTTGGCCAATACCGAACTTCTTTAAGTATTTGGAAAGTTTCTTTCCACCGATTCGTTCTGCGGCAAGAATAGTCCCAATATTGCTTGATTTAGCCATGACGCCATTTAGAGTCAGCCTCAACGTGCCATGTGGACTTGAATCATGAAAGTCTTTGTCTCCGCGTCGCAGCGACCCGGGGACTTTAATCGGGGTGTACGGGGTTGCCGCCCCTTCATTGACGACAGCGGCCAGGGTCATGACCTTGCTGGTTGACCCAGGCTCGAAGACCGAAGTCAATGGTCGGTTATTACGATTGCGCACAGCACTTTGAGTTGCAAAATTTGGATCAAAAGTGGGGGCCGTAGCCAATGCCAAGATTTGTCCGCTTTGTGGGTCCATAACAACTACCGTGCCATCTTTGGCGCCCGAGCTTTCTACGGCCTCTGAGATCGCTTGCTGAGCAACATACTGAATATCGCGATCTATGGTGAGTTCAACGTCGACGCCGGCCTTGGCATCAACTCGAACTGAAGCACCTGTTGGGATTGTCCGGCCGCCTGGACCTTTCTCGTAAGTGGCCTCGCCCGGAGTCCCGCGAAGTTGCTCGTCAAATGCAAACTCATATCCACCAAGCCCCGTTCCTTCAGCCCCGACGAAACCGATGACGTTGGCGGCAAGCTCACCAGAGGGGTAAATGCGACGGGAAGTCTCTTCACCGAAAATTCCGGGTAATCGCAGAGCCGAGATTTGCTCCCAGGTTTCGGGAGTTACTTCCTTGGCTAAATACATGAAGCGTCGGTCACCGGTGAGACGATTAGCCAAAATGTCCGCATCGGCACCCAAAATCGGTGAAAGCGCTTGGGCGACAACCTCCGGTTCGTCGATCATTGTTTGATCCGCGGTGACATTTTTGGCATCGACCGTGATCGCGAGTGGCGCACCGCTTGAATCAAGAATTGATCCACGTTCGGCAGGCAAATCCACAGTACGAAGCCTTTGGTCTAGTGCCGCAGCTGCGAGATCACTTCCTTTAATGGCCTGCAGATCAACTAGTCGACCTGCGAAGATCATAAAAATGAGACTGGAAACCAGGATGAGCGCTGTTCCGCGCCGACGCGTGTTGCTCAGTTTAATTGGGGCCGAACCATAATCACTAAAATTGCGATCCCTCGGATTCGGACTCATGAACGCTCGACCCAAGACTTCACTGACTACCTACTCGACCGCAATCGCATCGAGAGCGAGATCCTCGGATACGACCTGTGAGTTAACCAATGTCGGTTCAGACCACTCGCCGGTAACCCCTTGCGAATCTGGGGTAGCCGGGTCGTAGTTTTCACCAGGAGCAACGGGAAGCCCTGAACCAGAAGGCGATTCGGCTAACTCTCCTGCCGTGGCATCGGCGGGTGTGGCAATCCTGACTCCGGGTGCCGGGCGAGCTTTTCCTAAAACTTTGCCACTGGGAATTTTGATGAATGCTGGGGTGGGGCTAGGAACCATACCCAGTTCACGAGCTCTCGCTTCGAGAACGGTGGGTGCTGTGAGGGCTGCGACGCTTTCGGTCAGGGTCGCTTCGGTGCGACTCAATTGTGATTGAGTCGACCGCAACTCACTGAGCGTGAATGCTCCTTGAGCCAGAGTCGTATTGATCAGGAGCATGCCAAAAAGACCTACACCCAAAATGCTAACAAGGACGATCACGAACAGGCCTCGACTCGCCTTGCTCACCCGTAGTGGTGCAACTAGCCGCAGATTCTCACGCGTGCTGCGGCGAACACCTTTAGTCGCGTATTCAGTAACAGACGGGCTTGACTCCACCAGTGGTGGGTCTAGTTGCGGGGCGGCACTCATGCGGCCACCCTTTTTTCGGTGCCCGACATGCGAATCCGCTCCGCGGCACGAAGTCGCACTGATGCGGATCGAGGGTTTTCCTCAATTTCACTTTCAGTTGCTTTTTCGGAACCGCGCGTCAGGAGCGACAATTGCGGCTTTGCCGACTCAGGAATCACCGGCAAGCCATGGGGCACGTTGGCGACACTGCGCTGCGTGAAAACCCGCTTGACGATTTTGTCTTCCAGCGATTGATATGACATGGCGACGATTCGACCGCCCAGAGCCAATGAGTCAATCGCGCGAGGAATTGCTCGCTCGAGCACAGAAAGTTCTGAATTCACTTCAATCCTTAGAGCTTGGAATGTGCGCTTGGCAGGGTTACCGCCGGTGCGGCGAGCTGCAGCTGGAATTGCCTCGCGGATCAATTCGACTAGCCGAGCAGAACGGTCAAAAGGTTCCAGCGTACGTTCGCGAACTACGCGCTCAACTATTCGAGGGGCAAATTTTTCGTCACCAAAATTACGTAAAATTCGCACAAGGTCACCCGGCTCATAAGTGTTGAGCACCTCGGCCGCAGTCAGTCCGCAGGATTGGTCCATTCGCATATCAAGATGTGTATCCACCGAATATGAAAAACCGCGTTCTGGTTGATCCAGTTGCATACTGGAAACTCCAAGGTCGAACAGGATCCCTTGGGCGCCGTCGAGATTATATTGATCGAGCACCTGGGAAATTTGGTCATAGACCGCGTGAACGAGAATTATTCGCGACCCAAATGGGGCGAGTCTTTCAGTTGACAGTCCAATTGCGCTGAGATCGCGATCAAGCCCAATCACGGTCAATTCCGGAAAAGCGTTTAGGGCCAATTCACTATGTCCACCATGGCCCAAAGTCGCGTCGATGAGGACTGCATTCGGTTGGTTGAGTGCCGGAGCCAACAACGCCAAAACACGGTCCGCGAGGACCGGGACGTGACGGGGCTCGATGCTCATGTGATTCAGTTCCAGGACCCAACGAGGATTGACAGAAAATAGACAACAGTTCCCGTTGCAACACCGGCGGCAACGACGGCTGTTCCGGTACGAACTCCATTGGGAATCAGGTCCACCTGGTGGTGGAGATACTCGTTGATTGTGCTCATTTCTACTTCTTTCCCTCGTGGAACACGATTCGCGGTCGGGTTCTAGCTGGTTGCGTGGGTAACTTTTGGTGCTGTAATTTGGTGCTGTGATTTGGTGCCGTGATTGGCTCAATCAGGTCTCCTCCCGCTTTCTCAGTGAAGTGTTTTCACATGACTTGTTCAGCGGGCCCTGGCATCGGGGAAGTGATGCCAGGATCAAAGGCGGGTGGAGACCTCATTGGCCAGGCGGCCTTAGAAGATTCCAGGGATTACCTCCTCGCTCAAGGCTGAGAAGCCTGCTTCTTGCCCAGCGAGGTATTCCTCCCACGCGGGTGCATTCCAAATTTCTAGAGTGGTTCCATTTCCCACGACAACGACATTGCGATCCAATTCGGCATATGAGCGTAATTCCGCGGGAACCATGACTCGGCCTTGTCGATCCGGAATTTCGTCTACCGCGCCGGAAAAAAGGATCCGAAGATAGGCGCGCACGCTGGCATCTGAACGGGAGGCAACGCTCAAACGCTCCGCGTATTGCGCAAACTCTGCAGCCGGCCACACCACGATTGAGTGTTCTTGGCCGCGGGTGAAGACCAGTCCAGCCGCTAAACCCTCCCGGTATTTCGCGGGAAGTACGAGGCGGCCCTTCTCATCAAGGCGCGGGGATTGGGTACCAAGAAACATTTGACGCACCCCTCACTTTCACCTCATATCCAACACGAGTAACTCCCGGTGGCGCCACATTACTCCATTTTCCTCCACAGTCAACCCTTAACCCCCATTTTCCACAAATTTCCCCCCTACTCCCAACACCCACCCATTCATGTGGAAGTTGACCGGAAATTGGGTATCCGGCCCCTAAGATCAGGCGGGTGTTCTCCCCCAAAATCCTGCTGATCGGCGCAGCGACCCTTGCTTTAGTGAGCGGTTGTTCTCAATCTGCGACTCAA
>DEZY01000092.1:0-7775 GCA_002365735.1 Actinobacteria bacterium UBA3120 | reverse complement strand
CCCCTGACCGGAATGCCTTTTATTGAACTTCCCTCGCCGGCCCAGTTCTCCGGGATGCCAATAGTTTTAGCGGTCAAGATTGACAACACGCGTAATGCTCAACCTCAGGCGGGGGTAGGTGAAGCTGATCTGGTTTATGTCGAGGAAATCGAATATGGCATGACCCGTCTGGCCGCAATTTTTAGTTCACAAATCCCGAACCGAATCGGCCCGGTGAGATCCGCACGAATTACAGATATTGATCTACTCGCCCAATACGGAGCCCCCGCTTTTGCTTTCTCTGGTGCCCAGGGGAAACTCTGGCCAGCACTTGAAGCTGCACCTTTTATCGATGTTTCCGCTAATAAAGATCCAGACGACTACTCGCGCGATTTTGACCGGCGGGCACCCTATAACTATTTTTTTGACGCTCCCACGGCTCTCGCACAATTTGAAGGCGTGTCCACAGCAAAAGAGATGGGCTTCACCTTCGACGAACTCATTCCCAGCGGCGGAGTGCCCGCTAGCTCGGTCGAACTTACCTGGCCGTCCTCAACAATCAAATTTCTTTACAGCCCGAGCCGTAGTCAATACGCCGTTCAACTCAATGGAGAAAGAGCCAGTGTCGAAGAAGTCGACCAAGTGGGAAAAGTCTGGGCAGACACGGCGGTTATTCAACTTGTGGAACAAGTCCAATCCGCGTATTTCGACAAAGGCGGTGGCAACACTCCCCACGTCGAAACTATTGGCTCAGGTGAGGCAATAGTTTTGAGGGACGGCCAACTATTTACGGCAACGTGGTCGCGGCCAGACGCTCTATCGGGAACCACTTTCACCGATGCGGCAGGAACCCCGGTTCCCTTTCACCCAGGGCACACCTGGATTGCCTTGTATAACAAAGACCGAAACGTGGAGATCACAGGAAATCAAACTATTTCTTCGCAGTAGTCAGGCACTGATCAAGCTCCGTTCACCATTGGCTGTGAAATAGAAAATGGCAAACTGATTGAATTCACGCGCGATCTTCACACCAAGATCAGGTTGCATTCCCCACGCGATGTACCCAGGCTCTCGGTGCGCACTATCTGGTGAGAATCCATCAGCCTCCCAGATATCTGAGCAATTCTTCCGAAGCCGGGCCAGCAGCCGCTGATTCGCATCTGCATTGGCTGTAATGCTGGGACGATCAGTTCCGGGGTTCCAGGCAGTAATTACCACTGCGCTTAATGCGCGCTCGCGCACGGTTTCGACCGCGTCAGTCCACGCTTGAGTACCAATTGGCCGCACTTCTACCTGCGCAGATTCATAAATTTCATGTAATTTCTCACGGGCGGGATTATGTGATTGAGCGATCGCGCACTGCAATTTGCGCGCACCTACCTCAATTGCTCCAGTCCACGTTCTCCACTGATTACCTGTGTGCAGATCGCGCACCAAGAGAAACGGTGAGTCCGGTCCCAACGGGCTTACGCCCCATCGCGTTATCGAGCCTGCCAGGCCTACACCGGTGGCTTTTCCCGCGGCCTCCTTTGCACACAAGATTGCAATCGGAGGGACAGCTTTGGCAAGCTCCTGTTCATCCACAGTAAAAGAGTTCAGCAGCCGGTTCACATTTCTGTCAACGAACTCGATATCAATACCAATAGCCGTCGGCGAACAGGCGCCTATGGCACATTGCCCAGTGCGCGAAATTGAAATATGCACTTGACGGTTCCCGCCAGTCCACACAGGGGCGCCCAATTCTGAATACGTGAGCTCACCGGCTGTTTCGCCCACTAATTGGTGTGTTGCCCGCACCGCGCAATCCCGGCCAAGCTGACGCATTTCTGCTACCGAAAGGCCCCCTTGACCCCCAGCAACCCCTGATCCCAGTACTAGTTCAACCCCCGACAACGGGGTCGCCCAAGGCGAGAATCGGACCTGGTTAGGCATGCACAGAGTCTGACTCATCCGAATTCATAGACCGCTACTGGCTCTCGCTCGCAGACATGACATAGTTGGACACCGATTTCTGGCGCCACGGCACAACCGGAGCGCACAATGGAGGGAAGCCATGTCTGGTGTCTTGGGTGAGGAGCAGGAGTTCACTGACACTGCCTATTCCCTACTTGATTCACATCGCGAACATTTGACAACTCGAATGAACAATCTTGCACATTCGCCGTCAACCGGAACCGGCCAAGATGACCTCGAACGCGAGGCTCATGCCGACAATTTGCGCTCACAGCTACGTTCAGTTGAGGCCGCCAAGAATCGTCTCTACTTTGGTCGAATTGACAGTGATGACCAAGACACCCACCGAATTGGTCGAATTGGTCTGAGAACTCAATCTGGGGACATTGCCCTCATCGACTGGCGAGCCCCAAATGCCGCCCCTTTCTATCAAGCCACAACCGCCAATCGCATGAACACGGCCTTACGACGCCGTATTTCCATCACACCCATTGATGGAAAGCAGATAGTTTCTCATGTCGACGATGAGATTTTGACAGAACCGGGCGAAGGTAGTTACCAGGCGGCAAAGGATTCCGTTACCACGCCAAGAGATGGTCGAATGGCCGACATCCTGGCCACGATTGCGACCGATCAAGACCTAATTATTCGCAGCCCGCTAAATCAAATCACCGTCGTTCAAGGTGGACCAGGAACCGGTAAGACCGTTGTCGCCTTACATCGTGCCGCATGGTTGCTCTATACATTTCGGGAAAAGTTGGCAAAAGACGCCATCCTGGTTGTGGGGCCAAGCACCGCTTTCCTCAGATATATCGACCAGGTCCTCCCGAGCCTTGGAGAAACAGACATTGTGTTATTGACTCCGGGTCAGCTTTATCCCGGAATTAATGCCACCATCGATGACACCTTCGAAGTTTCAGGGGTTAAGGGCGGAGCCCGCATGGCGCAGGTGCTGACCAACGCCGTTTCACATTGGTCGAATATCCCTGACTCGCAAGTCAACATAACAACCGAAGGCGGGACCAAACTCCGCATCAGCAGAAGTCAACTCCGCGATTGCGTCAAGTCGCTCTCCAAACGTTCCACCTACCACTCGAATCGGGAGGTTTTTCTCAAACGAGTTATGGACTATTTGGCGAACAATCTGGCAAATGATCAGGGTTACGAGCAAGTCGACCACGAAACACGTAGCGATTTGATAATTGATTTTATTGACGATCGAAATGTGCGCCGAGTGTTAAATTTAATGTGGATGCCAACTACAGCGCAGAAGGTTCTTACCAAATTGTTTGCGAATCCAAATTTTCTCCGACTAGTTTCGCGCGATCTGCTCTCCTCACAGGAGCAAGCTCTACTCTTTCGTGAGACAGGAAGTCCATGGACCATCGATGACGTGGCGCTTCTTGATGAATGTGCCGAGCTTCTTGGGGAATGGGCGCGTCCTTTCGCTGCGGCGCGTGAAACTCATTCTGGTTACCGAGAATTGGACGCAGGTGAAATGAGATACGGCAATCGCAGTGGCGAATCTGCCCACACGTCTACTGTTGCTGAACGGGCCCACCTTGATCGCGAGTGGGTCTACGGACATATCGTGGTCGACGAAGCACAGGAACTGAGCGAGATGGCCTGGCGAGCAATTCAGCGTCGAGCAGTGCGCAAGTCCATGACAATCGTCGGTGACCTCCAACAGTCTTCTCACCCGGCCGGAGCCCGAGACTGGAACGAGACCTTGTCCTGGGCGGGAGAAAAAATGGCACTCTTCACATTAAATATCACCTATCGCATCACAGAAGAAACCGTGCAATCTGCGATTAGGGAACTCGCTAAATCAGGTGGAAACCCACCGGAATTGGTGTCAATTAGAAACGGTTCTCCAACGATCCATCAGAACCTGTCCGAAAATGATGTCGTGGATTTTCTCACCACGACCATGTCGGGTAAAGCTGGTCGCGCCTGCGTGATTCTTCCAGATTCGCTGCTCCGGCAATGGCAGGAGCAGTTCCAAGATCAATCAGCCGATCTCGGCTTTGGACCAGCAGCCATCGACTCACGAATTGCGGTGCTGAGCGCAAAGAATACAAAGGGCCTTGAGTTTGACGTGGTCTTTGTAGTTAACGCCGATCAGATTGGTCGTCAAGGAGTCCGCGGATCTGACATTTTTGTCGCGTGTACTCGCGCTACCCACCAGCTCTACCTGCTTGAGGTCACAGCGGACTAATTACCCACCTTGACTTGTTTTAGTCCCCGAGCCACACCGATTAATTCCGAGTAACTAAGCCCATTACTTTCAACAATAATTGAAGTTTTGGCAGGAGCTCTCATGACAAGCAGTCCGCCATAGGCCTTTACATCAGATCTTGTGCACCGAGTGCCCGGTCGCACGGCCTCTCCAGGCTCCGCTCCAGGGCAATTAGCGTAAATGGTTGCCCGCACTTTCGTTTTGGAATCATTAAGTCGGATCGTGCGACGTTCCACAATTCTTTGGCTCGGATCGGCAACTCGACGTGCAGCCCATTTGACGTTTGCCTTTTTTTCCATAATGGAAAAGGATCGTAGTCGTTTCGAATAATTCGCGGTAATCAGCATTGATGAATACTTGCCCCGCTTTCGCGTTTCAATAGAGCGTTTAAAAGCTAAAACATCAATTCTAGAATTTTGCCTTAGCCCAGCGCGAAAGGTTGGTCTGTACAATGTGCCTGCAGGTTCCAGTGCCCGCGCAGCCCTTTGCCACGTGGCATACGAATCTACAACCGCCTTAGCTGCAAATGAAGGTGATGGCACAAAAACCCCTACCACCAAGACGGCAACGACGATACCGACCAATTGCTTAGCGCGTGCCAATGAGTTCCCATCTTCGACCTGAACGGTCATTAAAGTATATGCATGACCTCGGATAGATCGACAAGGATAACCTGCTATTCGTTGATCTCCATAGCGAACGTCATGTCGACCTTGGGCAGTAACGGTGCCCAGTCAAATACAACTTCGGTCCCGAGAAAAATATCTTGTATCGATCTGTTCTTGCGACTGATCAACGCCCAGGCCAAGCCAAGGGCAAAAACTATCGACAGTAACGATCTCAGCGCCGCCAGCCCCAAACCCAGGTTTTTACCGCTCTTAGTTTGGACCCGCAGACCCATCAACACATTTCCCAAGGAGCGACCACCCGTTGACCAGCTCCACGTCCAGTAGATCCACATAATGAAATAGCCTAAGAGAAGCAGTGGAAAGCCGGCCGCCGAAGGCAGTTTATAAAACACATTCAACACGTACCGGAGGGCTTCCCATCCACCCCAAGCCCCGAGGACCAAAACGGCAACCAAACCTATGTCGATGAACGAGGCGATTGCTCTGCTGGTAAACCCGGCGCTCACTCCTTGAATTGACCGGGCCCGTTCTGGCAGCGCACTAAAATGAACCTGCGCTCCCGGAACAAATGCGTCACGGAACTGGCTAAACGTCGTCATGTTTCACCGAGACCTCTCGCTCAGAAGCGCGCTTTTCTCTGCGAAAAAATACCCGGTCTACGATTCCACTGACAAAATTATCTGTTTGAATTGCTTGGAACCGAAGCGTGCTCAACAATCCGTCCGCTACGCCGCCCGTACTTTCACGGATTAAACTTGGCAGATCAATCTCTTCGATTACGTAGTCGGCAATCTCGGTCATGGGGACTCGATCAAGGATTGGAGTGAGCTCTGCTTGAGCGACAATTTCATTGACGTCCACGTGGTCTTTAACGATTTCATTAATATCAACACGCGATACAACCGCATTCACGGCCACCGGTACGACCGCGTCAAGTATCGCATTAGCGATCGCTCTGGTGGACTCTGTTGCCAGGTAAACCGTTGTTTCGGTCGTAAAGCGGGTCATATTAAGGGCCCCAGATGCAATAGAAGTCGCTGCGCTGACTACCGAATAAAGAGCACCGGCCTCAATCGGGTCATCCACGCCATCTTCCACGGGGACATCATGTCCTACCCGGTACTGTTGGCACGTGGGGATCCTCAAATCTTGGGCAATTGGCCTTCTGGCACTGATCACGGGCGTAGCGCTTTTCTTAACCGTCAGCGCCATAAGCTCGCATTTTGACACAGAAGTGACCCAGAAAGACTTACAGCCCTTCTACACTCCCCCCTCACCACTGGAGGGTGCTCCCGGGGACCTTCTTCGTGTTGAGTCCCTCGGCGTTGATGTGGACGGCGCAGAATCATTACGCATCCTTTATCTCACTGAACTCGATAATGGGGATCTGGCTGCCGCGAGTGGGATGGCTTTTATCCCGAGCGCCCCTGCGATAAGCGGACCTCGACCAATCGTGGCGTGGACACATGGAACTGTCGGGGAGGGCGACGCGTGTGCGCCTTCTCGCCAAAAGGATCCGACCTCACAACTCACCCAGTTTTTGCCAAGCATGATCCAACTTGGCTGGGCACTTGTAGCAACGGACTACACCGGGTTGGGCACGCCCGGAATCCAGGCGTATCTACTCAAAGATCAAGAAGTACGCGACACGGTGAACAGTGTGCGAGCATTGCAACAAATTCCGCAGGCAAATGTCGGATCACGCTACACGGTATTTGGTCATTCCCAGGGCGGGCATACCGCTTTGTGGACTGGACATTTGAGTGAGAAATTCGCACCCGAATTAGATCTACTGGGCGTGGCCGCTGCAGCACCTGCTGGGGAATTGACTCAGATTCTGGGTAAGCAGTGGGACACTTTGATTGGTTGGGTGATTGGCGCAGAGGTCTTACGATCGTGGCCACTTCAGTACCCCAATTTGCCCACCACCGAAATACTGACCCGCTCTGGACAAAAAAATTACGATCGGCTCGCACAGGACTGCATTAAAGACGCCGCCCTTGAAGCTGAAATCCGAGCTAACGCCTTTAATGAGCAATTCTTTTCCTCAAATCCATCAGACAATCCGGCGTGGGTCGCCGCTCTCACTGAGCAGACTCCCCCGCCATTCCCCGCGGACATGCCTTTGCTACTGATTCAAGGGACTGCGGACAAAGTTGTCCTGCCTCAGCCGAATGCCTACTTACAAAGGACCTGGTGTGAGGCCGGCGCCCAGATCAACGCACTGTGGCTTGGCGGGGTCGGACACATGCCTGCCGCAGCAATCGCTGGTCCAACAGCGGTGTCATGGCTGCAAGAGATTTTCGATGGAAATACGCCAACCTCTTCTTGCGGTGGGCCAATTCCCGTGCTGCCACCGCTCTAAGAACTATTCGGGTCCGAGCGGGCCGTTTTTTGCTGCCGGGAAATAATCCTGGCCAATTCCTGAACTGCGCTTGGGAACCATTACTGATCTAAACCAGGACACGATTTCGTCTCCGTCTTGATTCAGACCTCTGGTCTTCATGCGGATGATTCCCATTTCGGGTCGGGATCCACTTTCCCGCTTTTCCAGACACAGACTCTCTGCATAAATGGTGTCGCCGATGTAGACCGGGTGGGTGAGTTTGATATCGGTCCAACCGAGGTTCGCCACTGCATTTTGACTCATGTCTATCACTGATAATCCGAGAACTAACGCGACAGTTAAACCGGAGTTAACAATTATGCGTCCCTGGGTGATGGGATTGCTTTGCGCTAAATGCGCATTGAAGTGATTCTGATTGGTATTGCAGGTTAACAGAGTGAACCACGTTGAGTCTGCTTCGGAAATCGTTCGCCCAAATGGATGCTGGTATGTGGTTTCGACTTCAAAGTCTTCAAAAAAACGACCCAACTGGGCGGGCACTATTTCACTCATAATGAGCTGGTACCTGCCGGTCTTACTGCTCGCCGTCGGTGCGCTTACGCCACCGATCTTCCATGCGGTCCATCAG
>DEZY01000061.1:2532-2890 GCA_002365735.1 Actinobacteria bacterium UBA3120 | reverse complement strand
GCATTCAATGGAGTTCCAACCTTGGCTGGACCAACTTCCTTCTCACCAGGACTGCATATCAATGTTGAGCGGCCAATGGCTGTCCTTGACGTACAAGATGGCAAGTTAGTGTGGATCGAAGACCGCACACCAGAAAAACTGACTTTCGCAACAAGCTAGAAGCGAAGGCGGAAACCATTAGCAGTGCGAAAGAGAAACTCGAATGACTAGTTCGAATGAATAACGCGAGCTCACCCCGGTCACTTAAAGTGACCGGGGTGAACCGTGCGTTTGCGGGTGTAAAAGCGCTGACTGACGTGAGTCTTGAAATCATCCCTGGTCAAGTCCTTGGCCTGATTGGGCCCAATGGCGCAGGCAA
>DEZY01000061.1:0-2383 GCA_002365735.1 Actinobacteria bacterium UBA3120 | reverse complement strand
GGGCCCAATGGCGCAGGCAAGTCAACCCTCGTCAATATCATCAGTGGATACGACTACCCGAATACGGGCAGTATCGCTTTGAACGGAATAAACGTCACCACTGTGAAGCCCCATAAGCGTGCTCGTCAGGGTCTTGCACGAACATTTCAACAAGGGCACCTTTTTAGCGGGCTAACCGTGCGTGACAACTTGGAAGCGGCCGCACTAGGCGCGGGAGCTAGCGCCCACCAGGCCCGAGACCGAGCCGAAAACCTGCTGACTGAATTCCACATTCATGACATTGCAGACCATGCCGCACACTCTCTCCCCCATGGTTTGGAGCGACTCGTAGGCGTAGCTCGAGCCTTAGCTCTAGAACCTGATTTTGTATTACTCGATGAACCAGCCGCAGGTCTCAACGAAGGAGAAATCGGGGATTTCGCAGACAATATTCGTCACTTGCGCGATCGTGGCTTAGGTATTTTGCTCATTGATCACAATGTGAAACTCATTTTGTCCATTTGTGATCGCATCCACGTACTTGTCGAAGGAAAAACGTTGCTTGAAGGCACTCCCGAGGAAGTTCGTTCAAGTGACGAACTAGCCGAGGCCTATCTGGGAAGGAGTGGCAGTGCCCACTCATGAGATCGGGTTGCAGGTTGAGAACCTTTGTGTTTCCTATCAAGGTGTTCCCGCAGTGCGCGGGGTTGACCTTGAAGTTAAAGCCGGCGAGGCTATTGGGCTTATTGGACCCAACGGTGCAGGCAAATCTTCAACTTTACTGGGGATCATGGGAGCTACCGCGCGTACCGGCACTGTGCGCATTAACGGTATCGATGTTGCGGGGTTACCACCAGAAAAAGTAGTTCGACAGGGTGTGGCATTAGTCCCAGAGGGACGACATATTTTTTCTGAACTTAGTGTGCTTAATAATTTGAAACTCGGACTCGTTGGAAGACGCGAGAAAACAGGAATACCCGAAGCCTTCGCGGAAGTATTCACACTTTTCCCAATCTTGGAAGAATTTCAAGGTCGCAAGGCAGGTTTGCTTTCTGGTGGGCAACAACAACAACTCGCCATTGCAAGAAGCTTGATGGCAAACCCAGACATTATTTTGCTGGATGAACCAAGCCTTGGCCTTTCACCCACAGCGGTCGATACGGTGTTCGAAGCACTTGACGTTGTGCGTAAAGCCGGAAAAGCAGTTTTGATTGTAGAACAAAGAGCTGAATTCACTATCGCTTTCTCTGACAAGACATTTGTCTTGCATGACGGACTAATCACATTAACGCTAGGACCAAGCGATGCGAATAATGTTGATGTACTGACGGAGGCCTACTTCGGATGAATCAATTTATTCAATCTCTCGTAGATGCAATATCCGGTGGTGCCATTCTCGGTCTAGCGGCGCTTTCAATTGGTCTGGTTTTTGGAGTTATTCGACTCGCAAACTTTGCTCAAGGTGAGATTATTACGGCCGCGGCTTACACCTTAATCTTCACCTGGCAGCTTGGGTGGTTCATCTCTATTCCACTGTCGATTGTTGTTGCCGTAGCGCTGTCCCTGCTCATGGAATTTACGGTGTTTTCCCGCATGCGAACTGCAACGCCTGCAACACTGCTGATTGCAAGTTTTGGGTTAAGTTTCTTATTGCAACGGGTATACGAGATGCTATTTACGAACACCGTTCAAACTGCACCGGTTGGAAGCGCACTAGCCCAATCAATCGACGTTGGCGGAGTTCGAATTCAGATGCTTTCTGTTGTGACCATCATCTTGGCTGGGTCTTTGCTGTACGGCCTTACCTTGTTTCTCGCCAAGTCCAGCCTTGGATTGCAATTGCAGGCCGCCGCAGCCGATTTCCAGACGGCCAGACTCATTGGTATTTCCGCCAGTCGCGTGATCGGTTTGAGTTTTGCACTCAGTGGGGTATTGGCCGCTGCCGTTGCTTTTGTGTCAACCGTGCAAACCGGCGCGGTTGGGCCTTCCTTCGGTGTCCCGATAGTAATTTTGGCCTTGGTTGGTGCGGTGATCGGTGGGATCGACAAACTCTCTGGTGCGCTGGCTGGCGGTTTCCTTGTTGGCTTCGCAACTTCCATGCTCGCGAGTTGGTTGCCACAGGATTTCAGTAACTTCCGTGATGCATATGTTTTCGGTCTAGTCATCCTGGTCCTGCTCTTCCGACCATCGGGTCTGCTAATTAGAGGAAGAGGGGTTGCTCGAACATGAGCGAAATCCTGTCAAAAAGTAAGGCATCTTTGCGCTGGCGTTTAGGTCCGCTGTGGTCACTCGCAAGTCTGTTACTGCTTGTTTATTTGGTTACCTTGGCAAATAGCTTCATGGGCGAGAGCGTTCAAGTGCAACTTCAGTTTGCCCTAGTAAACCTCATTATTGTGGTAGCTCT
>DEZY01000010.1:15744-21372 GCA_002365735.1 Actinobacteria bacterium UBA3120 | reverse complement strand
AATCGGAAGGTCGACGGTTCGATCCCGTCCCTGGCCACCTTTTTTCAGCGTATTCCCCTCACAAATAAAGTCTGAACGCATGATCCTTCGACCCTTCGACTCACGTGCAACAACAGCCTCGCTGATTAATCCAAGTGGCTGACCGTTGACCAACCCGTGTCGGTGACTGTGCCGTCGGGGCAGGTCGTGTTCGACCACTTAACTGCGGTCAGATTCGCGCCGGTCAGATTCGCGCCTCTGAGGTTTGCGCCAGTCAAGGTTGGCACCACTGAGGTTTGCGCCAGTCAAGGTTGCGCCAACAACACATCGGAAAGTGCCCCCAACCATCTCGTTGTCCTTAGCGGAGTGTAAATTTCAAGACCAAAGCACCTGCTTGTAATGAATTGTCAAATAGGCACTTTAAAAATCTGAACAACTATTTGGTGGGAAAACAATGAAAAAGTCTTTACTGAGTCACTTGGCTGCGGTCGCTGCAGCCTTCTCGCTTGTGCTCGTTGGTCTGGTGGGTGCCGCTGCACCAGCGAGCGCGTACACCGGGAATGCGTGGCTTGAATGCCCTGATGGCCAGGTCATTTTTGCTGGTCCGGACCGGACCACCTACCCAGGTGTGGATGGAAATGGTGGTGGCTCGCTCAATTGCAACGTCTCGGGAGGAAAGGGCGTAACAATTCTGAAGGAGTGCGGAACCCTGCCACAATCGCAGTGCCCGCTGGTATCCATCGATCCCGATTCAATCCCGGATTCGGATGCGAGCGAAGCGGTACAGGTTTACACCCCACCGGCCCCATGTTGGGGTGAAGCCAATAACTGTCCCATTGGTGGCGCGTTAGAGTTTGCTGCACCGGAGTACGCAATGGTCGGTGTGCCGTTCACAATGTACGCGTACACTTCTCTGCGCCCGGATGTGGACAGCCCAGGCCAGTTCACGAATGGTACTGCAGTTATCGCAGTTGACGGTGTGAACTACTCCGGGGTGGACTTCGTAGACGGTGTCGCCCAGTGGCGGGTTATCCCAGAGACCCCTGGAGAGAAGGAATTCACGGCATCGGAAGTGGCAACGTCAACTATCTCGGGTGCGAACGCTTACATAGAAACAGTTTCTACATCAGTGACGGTTCTCCCTTACGACCCGGGCGCTTACGAAGCTGCTTTGAAGCGTAAGGCTGTGGAAGTAGGAGAGAAGTACACGCTCGTGGATAAATACCAGGCTAAAGGTGCGGTAGCTGAGCGCCTTAATTGGAGAGTCTCTAGCAGCAGTGAAGACACGTGCGCTGTGTATGAAACTAAGAAAGGTGCAGTCAGGGCAAAATTTAATGCCGAAGGTAAATGCACTATAATTTGGGAAGATCCGAAAACTGATGAAAAGGGAACTTACTCATTCATCGCATAGTTCGAGCGAGGTGTTTGGTGGGGAGCCACAGCCACTCCCCCAGGCACCTCGCCCTATCACGGAGTTGGACGACGAATAACTGGATGACGTATCGTGAGGGGCGGCCAAGAACTCATATGGCTGCAGCACAATCTGTTGACCTGAATACGAAACGATATTCAAGGAGTTAGGCATTTGAAAACTGCAACGTGGCGCATTACCTGTTCGCTCGTTCTTGCAATCTCAAGTATCGGTTTGTTCGTTGGATTCTCAATGGTTTTACTGGGTACCTACTCGAGTTTTTCCGAGGGCGATCCATCTTTAATGGGTGATCCAGACCAGCCACTTCTTAGTCGCGTCTTTGATTACTTTTCCTACTTCACCATTTGGTCCAATATCGTCGTGGCGGTAGTCGCGGGGATTTTCGTGTTTCGCCCACGCATGTCTTCCTTCTGGTTTAGAGCTTTGTGGTTTAGCTCCCTGCTCATGATTTCTGTCACTGGCCTCATCTACAACATCGCCTTAGCTGACCTGGTTCAGGCTGAGGGCGCAGCGGCGGTCAGCAACTTGTGCAACCACGTTTTGACCCCCCTCGCTTTTGTTCTCGCTTGGCTACTCGTAGGGCCTCGTGGTTGGATCTCGCTGCGGGTAATAGCTGCTGGACTAGTTGTACCTTTTTGTTGGATTTTCCTCACACTCACACGAGGTGCATTCGTTGACGCCTACGCCTATCCTTTCGTCAACGTAACCAAACTGGGCTATGCCGAGGTGTTAATCAATCTCTCAGTGATCGTTGTCGCGTGCTGCGTGCTGTCTCTTGTACTGTGGGGCATCGACAAACTGATGTACAAGCTTGTCGGGACACAGAATGAGTCCAATCAGGGTGCTGTGGAGTGACATGCGTTCACGTCCACAATGATTTTTGATCACTACCCCTCACACTAAGAAGTCTCGGCGTCCTTTCACCTGACCCAATTGTGCAAGGCTTGCAGTACTTACGTTGTGAATCTTTTTCTGGTTGCTGTCGATACATTCACATCGCACCGCGTAATTAATCGGAGCAAAATTGTCGGTTTTCAACTCTATTTGTGTAGAAATTGAGTCAAGTGATCGTGCCGGCAGAGTGAGTTCGTCTCCCACGAGACTGTCAGGGTGGTTTTCCAGTGCTATCTCAACAAAGCTCGCCGTCAACATTGCTTCAGCCATTGTCAGGGTAACTAAAACACTCATGCACTCCTTACAACGCACACGAAATTCCCAGCTATCCATGTACACATGGTGAATCCCACACTCCTATACTGTCAAATTTTTCGCATAAAGGGCGAGACTCCCTCACCTCAAGCCGCCAAAAGTAATGAGAAAAGTGACTGAATTTTCTTTCGTGGCTGCTGCTAAAAAAATGATTGGATTTAGCTAATCGAGGAATCTTGGGTTTGTTGCGAGGCTGCGGCAAGCGGTCGTTTAGGCAAGCCACGCGTCAGGGGTATCCCGATCAAGCCAATAATGAACACTATGCCTAACCCTGCTCGCAATGATTGAAGTTTGCTGGCAGAGTACTCGAGCACGATTTCGGCCGCGTCGCTCTCCGAGAGCCCAGCGTTAGTAAGAGCTTCTTGCGCCTGCGTCAGAGTGACGATCTGCACACCTGAGGCAGCCGCGTCTGCGACACCTTGCTGAGTGGCGGCGTCAATGTTGTTGTTGGAAAGGACGGAGGAAGTAAAGGTTGTGGCAAGCCCAAGGAACAGGACTGTTCCGGCTAAGGCGACGCCGAGGGAAGAACCCAAGTTCTGCGCCGTTCCTTGCAGGCCACCGACTTCATTGCTCCTGGAATCATCTGTGGAGGAAAGGTTGACGTTACCAATTTGGGAGATTGCTAGTCCTATTCCGATACCGATGACGGTCATTGCGAAAGCGAAAAGGGCGCCACTGGCTTGTGGTGTTATGGCACCGATTAGTAGCAGCAGGCCGAAGCATGCGGTAAGGAGTCCGGAGCGGATCATCACCAGGGGTGAAAAGCGCAGTCCTAAACGCGAACCAGCCAGCGCCATGACGAACAGTGAAATGGACATGGGCAGCATCCGGATTCCTGACTCGAATGCGTCAAGGTTGAGCACCGTCTGTAGGTACAGGGGGAGGACGAAAAAGGATCCAGCAATGATGAAGTAAAGGATGGTTTGGGAGGCTAGGCCTGCTCGCAAATGGGAAATACTAAAAAGGTCAATGCCGAGCAATGGTTCCCGACCGCTATCTCGAACGTGACGTTCCCATGTGATGAAAGCCCACCCGATCCCCAGTCCAGCGAGCACTAAAGGAATAGTTGGGGAGAAACCAGCGATCTGGAACGGTGGATTCAAGGGTTCAATGAAGCCCCAGGTACTGGCAGAAACTAGGGCCAACACGACGGTACCCATTGAGGTTGCGGAAAGAACAACCCCCACGAGGTCGAATCGACTCGTGCTTGGTTGTACCGGTAGGTCTTTGATTGTGCTGGCGAGTGGCAAGATTAAGGCGACAATTAAGAGTGTTTCTGCGGCAAATACCCATTGCCAGGAGAATTCACTGGTCACCCAGCCTCCGATTAGTGGCCCTGCCGCAGCTGCGGCGCCGGCGACTCCCCCGAGCATGGCGTAGGCGATGGCTCGGTCACGGCCGGTGTAGTTGATGGCGGCCAGGGCGGCGATGGCGGGAATGACGAGGGCTGCCCCAATGCCTTCGATGATTGACCAGCCCAGAAACAGCATGCCGAAGTTGTCTGCGAGGGCTGTAATCAAGGACCCCAAAGCGTAGATCACTGATCCGATCACGAATGCGCGTCGTCTCCCGATTCGACTCCCGATCCCTGCTCCAGCGAGCATGAGTGCCGCCATGGTAAGTGTGAAAGTGGCAATGGCTAGCTGCATTGAACTGACCGTGGTGCCCAAATCTGCGACGACTGTTGTGATTGAAACGTTCATGACAGTTCCATCGATCACCATGACGAATTGGGCCATCCCCAGCACCATTAGTGGTAACCATTTACGCACTCCCCAAGCGTACAGTTTGGAAGGGGGCGGGGTGGGCTTGACACGAGTGCGAGGTGTCCTTTTGCGCTTTGCTCCCTTTCTCGTTTAAACGGGATACAACACAACCATGACTTACGAGAGGTGAAATTATGAAAACCACACCTTGACAAATAGTTGCTCTCTCAACCCTGTGTTTTCGCGAGATGTTGTGGCAGTAATCAGGAATAAAGTGAGGAATTTTTGTAAAACTATTGAGTGTTCTCACACAGTCGTGCGCGGCAATCTAAAATTTCGGGTGCACAATTGGCCGTGAATCGGGATAATCTCACCATGGCAGTATTCACGGTGGAGGGTCTCATCAAGGGCTATCCAAGCCGCTGGGTCATCTGGACCACATTAGGTTCATATGCAGTTAAAGATTTTGGTAGCGTCGGTGAAGGCATGCTCAATTACGCATCGACGGTTGAGGCCAACTCTGAGGCGGAGGCGATCGCCGTCTTTGTGAGCACTTACTTTCCGCTGAGCGAAGACGGGCCAGAAGTATTTGACGAAGTCATGGTGCGCTAGCGCGCTTTCATAACTCCGTAAGAGCATCCCGGTGTCTCACTTTCAGTCACGGTCGCGCTGCGACGGAGTGCATCGAGGTGAAGTGGAGTCACGCCGCGAGGGAGAACTGGCTAGAGTTACTGCCAGACAATCACTAGAACTTCTTCACATTCATGGAAGATATTTGTAACGGAAGTCGTGGCATCCAGCACGTTCCCCAGACGCGCCGAGATTGGAAAACCCGTGGGTGACTGCTAGCCGCAATATACTTTTAGTTGTGAGTTACCCGATGCCGAGTTTAAAAATTTGGAATTGACTTTTTAGTTGCAACTCATCTGACAGATTTAGGGAGAAATGATGGGATTAAACGAAGCAGTAACCGGAGCTCCGAGCTGTTTCATCTAAGCGGAACAGCTGTGGCAATGTGGGAACCCACCTTGCCACAAACCCGCAACTTTACTTTGGTCACGAAAACCCACCTGCGGGTAAACAAAGGGCAATGACAATCACAATTTCAAATGGATGACACACGACGACCCAGAAGCGAATAAAACGGTCAGTTTGTAGTTTTTTTGTAGCAAAATGAGAAATCTTGATCGATAGTAATTTCAAGCGGCTTCTTGATTGTGAGAAAAGTCCTCGCGATTAGAGGCTTTATTGCAAAGACAGAATGTCTCTGATCATTTGTTCCGAAAACGAGTGTCCGACTGA
>DEZY01000010.1:0-15607 GCA_002365735.1 Actinobacteria bacterium UBA3120 | reverse complement strand
TCGATCCCGTCCCTGGCCACCTCGACTATTGCCGCGTCACGCTCCGCTTTCGCTCTCTGGGTGAATAATCCCAGGACGTTACAAGCACTTTTCTTTCCAAGCGCAGCATCGTAGTAGCCGCATTCGTTGAGAACACCGCCTTGAAGAAAACGACCTACGTAAATGAGGTCCGGATAGAAGCGCTGTGAAAACCGCAGAAAAACCTTGGGTCCACCAGGCATCCGCTCCCTCATGATTTCTTTCCTCTTATCTAAAGGGAGCAGGGGTTCGAAGTGAATATCTTCGTCTTGCAGCACGGAAATTGGTGCCGTCACGAGTGCGCGATCCGCTTCAAATGTTTCACCCACTACACTTCACGGCATGGCAATGACAGTGGCATCCACTCGCCATAAAAGGGTCAACAAGAGCATTCGATTGGCCTTGCGCACAACAATCTTGATGCTTATTTCGGCTGTCGTCGTGGGCACCCTTGCGCCCCCTGCCGCCGCGCTGGGCGGAATGACTCTCACGGCAGGTCCAAATCCCGCCGTTAAGGGAGAGTTGGTGATTATCACCGCCGAAATCATTCCAGGGGCCGCGGGACCGAACGGAGGTGTTTTCGAATTCAGTATTGAGGACCCTTTTGGCGACAACGCTGATCCCGTGCTTGTCAACGCTGATCCTGATGACGTTTACGGCAGTTACACATTTCAGCCAATGACACCAGGGGCCTACCAAATTGTTGTGAAGTACACGGTTAGTGCGGGACCAGGGGTCCTGGTGCCTGGCAGCGGACCTGTGAAGAGTATGACACTCACGGTGACCGCTCGGCCTCAGCAGGTTTACAGCGAACTCATGGCCGTCAAACCGATCAAGGTCGGCAAGACCAAGGTGATTGCTAGAGCCGGCGCAGATCAAACAGCTGCAGCGCAGCAGCCTGTGTCCTTCGCGGTCTCGACCGGCGCAAAGAGGTGCGCCGTTCGGGTGCGAAAGAATGGATCCGTCATCTTAAAAGGCCTCAAGCCCGGAAAATGCGCAGTGCAGGCTACAGCGCCGGGAGTGACTGGTGAGTGGGCTCCATATCTCAAGCAACAGTCATACAAGATTCGATAACCCCGACGCTGAACAGATTCCCATTTCACGCTCGCCCTGATCCGCCTAGGGCTATAAACACGGAATAGTCTCTTTTCACAGAGGGCCGCACCTCTTCAGGCATTTGTGTCTTCGGTGATCACTTGACCCTCCATCGAATTGCGGCTGTGCGAGACGCCGTCAAAATAGGTAGTAGGATCTGCACGTTTGTTTTAGTATTTCGATAGAAAAGATGCGTGTAAAAGGGACATCGTGTAGTAATTGCGTAGTAAAACTGGTTTTAAAACACGGCCGCTCCAACAGGAACCTCGCGCCGTCTTAAGGATTGCTGGCAGTTGAGTTGACACCTTCTAGTGCGGGACGAGGGCCCGCGGCAAGTCTGGATAACCGCGGTGTCAGTGGCGGTATCGGTGATGGGAGAATCCCTGTCATGCCCCCATTCGATGTGTACTCACCCGATCCCGACCGATACGACGGGCGGATGCCCTACCGGCGGACCGGCCAAAGTGGCTTGAAACTGCCCGCTATTTCTCTGGGCTTCTGGCACAACTTTGGCGATGACAAGCCGATCGAGAAACAGCGAGCGATCATGCGTAAGTCGTTTGATCTGGGAATAACGCACTTTGACCTGGCGAACAACTACGGCCCGCCCTACGGCTCGGCGGAGATCAACGCTGGTCGAATTCTACGCGAGGATTTTTCGGGGTTGCGCGATGAGCTCGTCATCTCATCCAAGGCTGGCTGGGATATGTGGCCCGGGCCCTACGGTGATCTTGGCTCGCGCAAACACATCCTCGCTAGCCTTGACCAAAGTTTGCAGCGGCTGGGCCTTGAATACGTCGACATTTTTTACCATCACCGGCCCGACCTGGAAACTCCTCTTGCTGAGTCCATGGGGGCCCTCGCTACCGCGGTACAGCAAGGAAAAGCACTCTACGTTGGTATCTCGTCATATTCGCCGGCACGCACCCTTGAAGCGGCTCGCATTCTGGGCGATCTCGGTGTGCCGCTTTTGATTCACCAGCCCTCTTATTCCATGTTGAACCGTTGGATCGAAGATGGATTGCTCGATGCACTCGCTGAAGTAGGTGCTGGTGCAATCACGTTCAGTCCGCTCGCGCAGGGCATGCTCACTGATCGGTACGTCGACGGCATCCCGGAAGGGTCTCGGGCGACGCAAGGTAAGAGCCTGAATCCCGATTCCCTCGTCACGGGGGAGACCCTCGATCGGATCAAGGGTCTTGCGGGGATTGCCAAGGAACGCGGTCAGTCCCTTGCGCAGATGGCGATTGCTTGGACTTTGCGCGATCCTCGGGTCACTACCTCACTCGTCGGTGCCTCAAGTCCTGCGCAACTCGAAGATTCTGTCGGCGCAGTACGGAACCTCGACTTCAGCACTGCGGAAATCGCGGCCATCGATTCGCTCGCCGTTGATACCCCCACGATTGACCTCTGGAGATCACAATCCCGCTTGGGATGATGTCCGGTACGGTCACACCATGACAAATGCTCCGTTACGAATTGGTGTCCTGGGTGCTGCTCGCATTACCGACATGGCGGTGATTCAGCCAGCTAAGAACATTGGCGCTGAATTAGTTGCGGTAGCGGCTCGGACCAAAGCACGCGGTGAAGCGTTTGCCACCCAACATGGCTTTGCAAAAGTGCATGAATCGTACGAGGACTTGCTTGCTGATCCTGACATCGACGTGGTCTATAACCCACTGCCTAACGGAATGCATGCGCCGTGGAATATTCGCGCGCTGCGCGCTGGTAAGCATGTGTTGGCTGAGAAGCCATCTGCAAGTAATGCCGACGAGGCTCGCGATGTTGCGGCCGTTGCTGACGAGACGGGCCTGGTGTTCATGGAGGCATTTCACCACGCCTACCATCCTGTATACCTGCGGATGCTCGAGATCATCACCAGCGGTGAGATCGGCGAAGTACGCGACGTTGATGCAATGTTCGTGATGCCAGATCCTGGCGTTGAAGACCTTCGTACTTCATGGGAGCTCTCGGGTGGCGCGATGATGGACATTGGTGTTTATAGCCTGCATGCGGTTCGCTCAATTGCCCAGGCTATGGGGGGTGAACCCAAACTCACGGCAGCGATGTCCGCTGAATACGCGTCCAAGGTGGATTCGGAATTAGCCGCACGATTCCTGCTCCCCAACGGTGCCTCTGCGGTAGCTCGATGCGACATGCTGGCGCTCGATGCAGATCCATCAGTTAGCGCATACGACCAGTACCACTGCGAGGTTCGAGTCCTCGGGACCAAAGGCCGGATCTTGGTGCCCTCGTTTGTGCGCCCGCACGTTGACGGCAGCCTCACCGTGACAGCTGATGGCGAATCACGGACTGAGGACCTGGGTACTCGCTCCTCGTACACCTACCAACTCGAGGCTCTCACTCGCGCTATTCGCGAGGGCGCAGATACCAACATCACCGATCAGCACGAGGCTGTTCGGCACATGGAGTTCATCGATCAGTGTTACATCGCCGCAGGTATGACCCCGCGGGAGCGAATGAAAATATGAAACGGGCACGTTTTCCATAGTTCTCTATAAACCAAGGCACTCTCGCTTTCAGCTCTGCGGCTGAGAAACAATGTGCCATTGCAATCAGAGGTGGGCGGACATTCGCGTTCCGCGACTGTTGCAAGGGTATAGGCGATCGAATACTCAATTACATATCGACAGTTGAGGCCAGCCCCGAAGCCACAGCTATCGCCGCCTTTGTCAGCACCTACTTTGCGCCCAGCCCAAAGACCGGAAGTGTTTGACGCAGTCCTGGTCCGCTAAAAGCGAGTGCGCGCCACCCACTGGCGCTTACGCTGCGTGCCCCGTACGTGAGCAATTACTTCGAGACCTGGTGCATTACGTGAAGTGAGGAAGGACCGAAATACTCTCTGAGTTGCCCCCGATGCTCTTTTGGTAGAGCCGATCAGTTCATTTTTCGGAGCCCACGGCGTTCACGCAACCACACCGAGCACCAGCATTGGACTGACAATGTCGGTGACAGATACTTCCAGCGAAGAAATGCGGTCACATGACAGAGGCGAAGCGACTAAAAGGGCCAGTAAGGGTATGTGGTTGGCGGATCGTCAGGGCAAATACCTGGCCCGCACTCGAAAATGACTGAGATTAGGTCGAGCGCAACGACTCCCATTACAACGATCATGGCGATCGCGAGAAGCAAGCCGGTGGGCCATCCAAGGGCTGTCCTGTGGAGGCGTTCTAAATCAAATTGTCGTTCCCACAAAAGCATCAACACCACGCCGACGCCGGCGACTATGGAAATAATCAATGACCAACTGTTGACGTGAAGTCCCAAAACGACAGGCCCCCACCCGGCCGGACCGACGTTTTGTGCGACGCGAACCATCATGTCTAGCGATACCGCCCCGAGGAACATGGCTCCCGCAAGACTGATTCCGTAGTGGCTGGGCCGGACCCCGAACTTGAGGTTGAGTGCTGGTCCGAGAGCGAGGGTGAAATAGCCCAATCTCTCCATGTTGCAGTGTGAGCATGGAAGTTCCCCACTCACGACCTGCGTGACGATGGCCGCTAACACCACCAACAGCGGTATGACCAGTCCTAAGTAGTTCAACCCCCGGGCGAGACCGGTTGCGCGAGTGTCGGAGAGCAGCTCAAAGCGCTCGCTGTCCCGAAAGAGTGCAGTAAATTTTCGGCTCGGAGTTTTGTCGACTGTGGTCGATGCCGAAGTGGACTCCGGAGGTCCGGTTACCATGGCCAGTTCACATGGTAGGAGTGGGTGAAGTAAAAGCCAACACAGGCGAATTGCAGAACGACGGCCAGTGCTATTGCCGGCTTGCGTCTACCGGTCCAGATCAAGGCGAAGGCAACAAGAAAAGCGAGCACGACGAGTGCGAACATTCTGTACCTCCAGACTCAGCGTGGAAATGCGTTGGCGAAAGGCTACCGGGGATGCGGCGAATAATCCAGTCTCTGGGGCAATCCCAAATGTTGGGTTCATCGTCGCCAGTTCCCTTATCTGGGCCACCCATTGACACGAGAAGTCTCCATGCGTTTCACGGTGTGAAGCCAGTTTTCGATTGGGAGTGCCCTCGGTTTTATTGCACTCGTATTGCGTCGGTCCGTTCTTGTAGGATTTTTGTTGTGAACATAGCCGCGCTGGCGTAGGGCGTTAATCTTGAGGGTGCGGCAGCGACCACACAAAAAAGGGATACCACTTGAACAGTATTGATACCGGCTTCGGTGAAAAAGTGGCATCGATCTGGCCACCGATGAGCCGCGCATCCTCCGTCACGCCACCCTGCTCGGGGTGAAAATCATGGCCGAGGACTTCCTCAGGACTACAACCCGACCCGACTCATAACTGGGATTCATGACACCGCACGAATTCAAGAAAAACTGGTATCACAACAACATGGAACTAACACCCACTCCGGCACATTAACCGGGGCAGGTCAATTGCAGTCATAACTGCCAACACACGAAGATCTGGATATGTCCATGCCATGCAGGGAGGTCTGACATCTCGACGCCCTATGTCATCCCGTGCCCGTTGCAGGTAGTTGTGTATGTCTTGCGCATGTGCCTCACACTTTAGATATTCAAGAGCAACCAAGGCTGCATCTGGGTCGAGATCCGGTATGGTCAAATGCATGACCCGAGTCGTTCATGCGATTCTTCTACCCGTTCTCCTTGCTTTGCTTGTCGCATGTGGCTCTGGTGAAGTAGCCGACAACGACGTCAACGACAATCCCACTTCGTCGAATATGGCTACGGGCGAGGTGACTACCGCGGAGGAAGAAACTTCAGACGAGGCAGGGTCGGAGCGCCCGCAGGATTCATCAACGGTCACACTTTTGAACGGCTCTAGCCTCGACGATGGGGTTTTACTGGGCTGGGCTGGGCTAGCTGAGGGGCAAATGCAATCACGAGTTTCGAACGTCTTGATGCTCGTGTATGACGTGGGTGAGCGAATCGAACCTCTCCAGGAAATCCCAGAGAGTGAATCAGTAGAACACGAAAAGCTGCTCAGTCAAGAGCAGATTGATTCCCTTATGGCAGAGTTTGAGGCGTGGCTTGACGCTGACGGATGCATGTCTCAGAACGCGGAGTACCGGGCGGATGAGATCGAGGTTTACCGCAGGTATCTTGAGCGCGGTGGCGACGCGTCGCACATGAGGGCCTTGTGCCCGCAAACGCGAGTGGTGGGCATTGGGCTCACCGACAGTCTTCGTAATCGAGAACCCGCATCAGAAACCGAGGTCTTTGTTCTGCACGAGCTTTATCATGCATTCCAACAGGACTTAGAAGAAGAGGGTCAGTGTCGTACCGCAGGCGACGCCGAGGACAGCACTACTCGGTGGATGGTTGAAGGGGGCGCTCACTATTTTTCCACGATGCTCTTAGTGAATGGTGATCAAGACAAGGGGCGAGAACTTATTTACGAACAAGCCCGTCAATCTTTGAGTGAAAGTAGCGGCCTGAGAGAGAATAGCCCTGATCGTAAAGGGGCCGCGGCTTTGTTACTCATGATAGACAACCAGTTGATTGAGCATGAGTCGGTAATGGACGGTTCGTTGTTTCACGGGTGTGCTCGGGAATTTCAGTTTGGGAACTCTGAACCCGGCATGGAAAGCATTGAAGACCAGTGGTCCCAATTCTAATAAGACGCCACCGAGCCTGGAACCGCCCAAGCGGGAGGTGTCATCCGGGGCGTCGTGCATCGGGTGTGGGGAAGCACAGGAAAGAAAGTGCGAACACAATTCACCGTTGACTTTGATGCCTTAAATTTCTGCCTTTACGAGTTCACGATTTAATTGGTGCTGTTACCTTCGCCCGTATCGATGTCTCCCAGGTCCACACTCTCATCGCCACTAATAGTCGGTGAAATATCGATTGAGGTGTCGCTATTAGTGTCACCGACCTGTTCTACTTCAGAGGTACCAGCTGAACAAGCAGATAGCCCCACGATGAGAGCTCCTGTAGCGATAAATGTGGTGAGTGTCTTTTTACGCATGATTACCCCTTTAAATAGTTTTTGTCCTTACCACCGATGGGTGTATCGCCTAAAATTGGTGTTGGGGTGAGCGAAGCAAAAGCAAATCTTGGTGCTTAGTCCGATAATCTTAGCGGCGGTTCGCTAGGCGTTAACGAGTACACCTACACGCGCACCCTCGAATACCGTGATTGCGTCGATTTTGCCGTCGAGTGATGCCCAGCCAATGTGAACTGAGGCTTTAGCTGTCGCGGCGGGTACCCAACCATGATGTGGAAATCGAGGTGCATTCGGTTCTTTACGGTCAATTTTTCCGAGACAACTTGGAAAATAAATTTTGGTCCGGTGCCGACAGGATCCTTCAAAGCGAAATAGGTCGGGTCGGTCGCATAGCGCATATTGTCGACGTGACTTGACCGGTAGCCCAGGACTTCGGCGTAAAACGGTAGGGCCGTTGTCGGGTCACTAATATCGATGGCCACTTCGATGTGCATGAAAATCCTTATTCGGATCTTTTTGATTACAAGTCAAATCTAGCGGAGATACGTGCAGGCCCGGTCGAATCATCGACCGGGCCTGCACTGTTGGTAGTACCTAGATAGTTACTAGCCGACTGAGGCGCCGGTGCCAGCAAGCCACGCATTGACCGTGTCTGTGTTGGCGTCGATCCATTTCTGTGCTGCTTCTTCTGGCGTCATTCCACCTTCAATGTCCGCTGCGACCCCGTTCTGGTCGGCATTGGTCCAGCTGAAGTTGGTGAGCAGAGTCACAAATGGTGATCCCGACTCCATGAGCTCAGTGGTTCCGAGCTTCATCAGAGGCGATTCCGGGTAGTCGGTCAGACCACTTGCTTCTTCTGTGCTGCTCCAGTCGTTGGCGGGGAAGTTAACCCGAGCCAATGCAACCTGAGCCAAGAAGTTCTGTGGATCATAGAAGTAACCAAGTGCCGCCGTCTTGTTATCCGTTGCCTGGGTGAAGAGCTCAATCAGAGCAGCTTCGGACCCCGTGGATACAACCTGGTAGTCCAGGTCGTAAGCATCAATCATTTTCTCACCGATGGTGGTGTAACCGGGAGGGCCTTCATACCAAGCACCCTTGTCGCCAGTTTCAGGAGTCTTGAATAGGTCGACGTAGTCGTTGAGTTTTGTTCCGTCGGTGATGTCAGGGTTTTCATCTGCCATCCACTGCGGGACGTACATGCCGATCAGGCCCACGTTGCCGTTGGTCCCAACTTCCTGAACCGCGCCGCGGTCCACCCATTCTTGCCAACGGCCGCCGCCCCAGTCTTCGATGACAACGTCAACGGAGCCAGCTTCCATAGCGTCATAGGTGACAGCAGCTTCTTCGAGTTGAGTTTGCTCAATGGTGCACCCGAGTGCATTCTTGGCGACTTCAGTGATCACTTGAGCTGAGGCGGTGTAGCCAACCCAGCCGTGCATCGCGACTCCCCAGTCGCCACATTCTGCAACTTCGGCTACGGCTTCTTCGGTTACGGTTTCTTCCTCAGTAACCACCGCTTCTTCACTTGTTGCAGTCTCAGTTGTGGCTTCATTAACGCTTTCACCACAACCTGCAAGCACGAGACCAGCGACTGCCACGAGCGGCAGCGCAGCCATGCGCCTTGTGAGGTTTCTCCTCATTCGGTTTCCCCTTCTATCCGACCCACCCGATTTGGGTGGGTTTCAACTCCGCTTTGCGCTTGCGTGCGCGATGCGGTCCATCACAATCCCAAGAAGCACGATAGCCAGACCTGCGGCTAATCCCTTTCCCTGGAGCTCCGGTTTTGATGCTCCCTGCAAGACCAAGTAGCCGAGGCCCCCGGCTCCGACAAGGCCGCCAATTACGACGACTGCCAATACGAAAATTAAACCCTGATTCGCACCCAAAAGAAGGGATTTCTTCGATGCAGGAAGTTGCACTTTAGTAACAACTTGGGTCGTACTTGACCCCG
This sequence comes from Actinobacteria bacterium UBA3120, assembly GCA_002365735.1. Lineage (GTDB taxonomy): Bacteria > Actinomycetota > Actinomycetes > S36-B12 > S36-B12 > UBA4592. The sequence continues at coordinate 6,597 of DEZY01000010.1, read as the reverse complement.
AAGCGATTGCTGCCTCGACCATTTCCTTTGGAACGCCACGCACTCCGTCGGCAACCACGCGAACAACAACGGGGGACGCATAAAAAACTCCGCAGACTATAGCGGCGAATCGCGTTGGACCGAAAAGGGCGAGCACCGGAACTAGATAGACGAATGCAGGCAGAGTTTGCCCAGCATCGAGAAGTGGTTTGAGTAATCTTTCAAATTTTGCATTACGTCCGGCCATTACTCCAAGCACTACTCCGATGATCATTACTACCGCGGTTGCAATGAGAACCTGGGTCAGGGTAATCATCGTGTCATTCCACAGGCCGATCCAGACTATGAGGAGCAGGAGTACTGCTGACAGAAGCGCCACCGCACGCCCACCGACTATTGCCGCTATCAGTGAAATCATGATGATGGTCAAGTACCAGGGCGCATCAGCCAGCAGGTATTCAATGGGATTCAAAATATTGAGGGTGAATACTTCGTTGAAGGAAGTCGTTAGGAAGTAGAAAGTCGAAGTAAACCATTCGGTGAACGTATCGACCGCACCTCCGATAGGGTCCCGAAAGTTCAACGATTCGGGAAAAATGGCCGCCCAGAGTTGTTGACGTGAAACGATGATGGCTATTAAAGTGGCCAGGGCCGCTACAGCGACAGATATTCTCCTGAAGAGGAGCTCCCCACCGGTGAGTGGTAATTGATTGCTGTGAGTTACCGCCGCGGTTGTTGAGCGATCGAGCATGACGGCAATAAGAACAACAGCCAGACCAGCAGTGACGCCGTCGCCAATATTGCGAATAGAGAGTGCTTGGATCACCGGCTCTCCGAGACCTGGCGCACCAATAAGTGCGGCGATAACAACGAAAGAAAGTGCGGCAAGGGTTGTTTGATTAACACCCAAAATAATGGTTCGTTTCGCCATGGGTAATTGCACCTTGGTCAATTTCTGCCACCGGGTGGAACCCATGGACTCGGCGGCCTCTATCGGCCCATTCTGCAGGCTTCGAATTGCATGGGCGGTAATTCGAATGCCGATCGGAATGCTGTAGATCATGGTAGCGATAGTTGAAGCGGCAACTCCAATTAGAAAAACCAATGCAAGAGGGGCCAAATACACCAAAGTTGGCAAGATTTGCGCAAGATCCAACATCGGTCGGATCATTTTCATAACTCGGTCATTGAGCCCGGCCCAGATACCGATGGGGAGCGCGATTGTCAGTGAAAGAACCACGGACCCAAGAGTGAGGGCGAGAGTATCCATGGAGTACTGCCACATACCTAGAACTCCACAGCCGAAGATCAAAGTCATGGAAAGCAGAGAAGATCGCCAGTTTGATGTGGAGAAGACGATTAATCCGATCAGTGCCAACACGCCAAGCCATCCGATGAAGGGAATGAGGGCACCGGATGCGGGCTCAGAGATAACCGAGCGAATTGCTTCAATGAAACTCTCGATCCCCTGACGGAAAGGGTTAAAAACATAGACGAAGATGGGATTCTCGGCTCGGGCAGCACGAATATTGGCAGCAAATTGCCCGAGGACTTCAGTTGTTGGGGTGTCTTGTGAGTTTCCGAGGTCCAGGGTATGGATCCCTTTGAATATTCGACCAAGGGCAAACCAAATGATGAGTAAACCGACAATCATTACTGATTTACGGCGCAAGAAATCCGGTACGTGAGCTTCTATCCACACTTTCACGCCTTGAGTTCCTCATTGACATCCTCGGCGAAAACGGTGAGTAGCTCTTCTCTACCCACACAGCCGATAACTTGACCATTTTGAATAATTGAGATGGGGTCAGGGTCACTCATAATTCGATGCATGACCGTACGCACGATTGCATCATGTTCAACCGGCCTGGCGTGGCTGATGGTTTGGTCCTTGAGGGGGCTTGAAATATCAGAAACTCGTAGGACGTGGGATTTTGGAATATCGTTTGTGAAGTCTGCAACATAGTCATCGGCCGGGTTGAGAACAAGTTCAGTCGGCGTCCCCACTTGAACCATCGCGCCATCTCGCATGATGGCAATCCGGTCTCCGATGCGCATTGCTTCAGCAAGATCGTGTGTAATGAAAACCATTGTTTTATTGAGATCATTATGAAGACGCACGATTTCATTTTGCATGTCACGTCGAATCAGCGGATCTAGTGCACTGAAGGGTTCATCAAGAAACATCACCTCAGGATTAACCGCGAGTGCGCGAGCAAGTCCCACGCGTTGTTGCATTCCACCGGAGAGTTGCTCGGGGAAGTGGTCGGCGTAGCCGCTTAGCCCAACTAGTTCGATCACTTCATTGGCACGTGCATGGCGTTTATCTTTTTTGACACCATTCACCTCTAGGGAAAAGGCAATATTGTCAATGACTGAGCGATGCGGGAGCAGGCCAAAATGTTGAAAGACCATGGAGAACTTCGTTCTGCGCAACTCCCTGAGTCGGGACTTTGACGCTGCAAGAACATCTTCTCCTTCGATGAACACCTGACCCGAGGTCGGTTCAATGAGCCGGGTCAAGCAGCGCACCAGCGTTGACTTGCCGGAACCAGACAGACCCATGACCACGAAGACTTCGCCGTCGGCCACGTCAAATGAGACGTCATTTACCGCAGCCACGCAACCTGTTTCCTCGAGCAGTTCGGTACGACTCAAATCGGCAAGGGGTGTTCCCACGATGGCGTCCGATGCTGGACCGAAAACCTTCCACAGATTGCGAACGGAGATCGCCGAATCAGTTATCGGAGAACTTGGCTCCTCGGCAGTCGTCATTTCCACTCCTCTATTTCATTCGCTGCTGCAACAAGTAATCCCGTGCTTTATGCGCCGAACCAGCCACTAGGCGCAGGATTAATATTCTGGTACACGTGCTTAGCTTCTAGATATTCCAACAAGCCGCTGGGACCGAGTTCGCGGCCATTCCCGGACTGTTTAAATCCACCCCATTCGGCTTGTGGCACATAAGGGTGAAAGTCATTGATCCAAATCGTTCCGTGCCTGAGTGCGTTGGCTACTCGCTGCGATTTGCCAGCATCCTGTGTCCACACTGCGCCGGCGAGCCCGTAGTGGGTGTCGTTAGCGAGTTGGATTGCTTCAATTTCCGTTGCGAAAGTTTCGACCGTGACGACGGGCCCAAATGACTCTTCTTGGACACAGGTCATCTTCGTGTTGCAGTTGGTAAGAATCGTGGGTGGGTAGAAATAGCCTGGTCCTTCGGGTATCTCGCCGCCAGAGCGAAGATCTGCGCCTTCGCTGACAGCATGTGTCACATAAGCATGCACCTTGTTGCGGTGTGCTTCACTGATTAGTGTTCCTGTTTCTGCCGTTTCGTCGAACGGCCCACCGATCCGGATCTTCTCCGCGCGCGCGATGAATTCCTGTAGAAAGGATTCATGAATAGATTCATCGATGATCAGCCGAGAGCCAGCCGAGCAGACTTGCCCTGAGTGTAGGAAAATGGCGGTCAGCGCATTGTCTAATGCAGCCTCAATGTCAGCGTCGGCAAAAATAATGTTGGGATTTTTCCCTCCAAGTTCGAGGGCAACCTTCTTAATGGTTGCGCTGGCGCTGGCCATCACTCGCTTCCCGGTTTCACGGCCGCCGGTGAAGGACACCATGTCAACATCAGGGCTTGCGGTAAGAGAGTCACCAATGCTTGAACCTGCTCCCAGAATTAAGTTGCCCACGCCAGGTGCCAACCCAGCATCAATTAGTGCCTGCATCAGCATGATGGACGTGCTCGGCGTTAACTCGCTGGGCTTGAGCACGAAAGTGCATCCCGCCGCAATGGCCGGAGCAACCTTCCACACTGCCTGGAGAAGTGGGTAATTCCATGGCGTGATCAGAACTGCGACGCCAACAGGTTCGTATTGCACGCGCGACACAATGTGGGGATCTCCGGTATCCACCTGACGTCCGGAAAAAGTAGATCCAAGGCTGGCAAAGTATCGAATGCACCGAATGGAGTCGGCGATGTCATACCGGGCCTCAGCGATTCGTTTGCCGGTGTCCAAGGATTCAGCCCGGGCAAACTCTTCTAGGCGCGACTCCATCAGGTCTGCGGTTCGGGCCAGGATCGCCCCACGCTCGACAACTGATACTTGCTTCCACCACCCTGCATCAAATGTAGACCGCGCGCCAGCAATAGCCTGGGCAACCTCTGTTGCACTTGCTTCAGGAACAGTTGCCACCAAGGTGCCATCGGCGGGGCATCGAATCTCGCGAACTGCCGCATCCTGAGCTGAGACCCAAGCCCCATTGATGTGCAGTCCGTCCATGTGTGGAACTCACTTCCTGTTGATTGTCGAGCTCGTTAATGTCTTCAGGGTCAATTATTGGGATTTTCTGTGCTGATAGAACGTAATATCCTCAGATGGAAGCAGATTGTTACCTTTTATTAGATCAGCGGCCTTTTCGGCGATCATCATTGTGGGCGCATAGATATTGGCGTTGGTGACCACGGGCATCACACTGGCATCAACCACGCGAACCCCTTCCACTCCATGAACCTTGAATGAATCGGGGTCGACAACCGACATTTCGTCGATTCCCATCTTGCACGTGCACGAAGGGTGATACGCGGTTTCGCCATCGCGCCGGACCCATTCCAAAATTTCTTCGGCGGTTGAAACGCCTGATCCCGGTGAAATCTCGCCTGCTGAATAAGGCTCAAATGCTGGCTGATTCATAATCGTGCGCGCCACCTGAATCGCCTCCACCCATTCGCGCTTATCCTGATCGGTCGAGAGGTAATTGAACTGGATTGCCGGGGCGTCGGTCGCCTGGTTGCTGGTGATTTTTACGCTGCCCCGGGCGTTGGAGTACATGGGACCGACATGCACCTGATATCCGTGGCCACCCTCGGGTGCGGTGCCGTCGTAACGGACCGCAATGGGAAGAAAGTGGAACATCAGGTTGGGGTAGCCCACATCTTCATTGCTACGGGCGAAGCCACCACCTTCAAAGTGATTGGAAGCACCGGGGCCTTTACGCAGAAAAAGCCACGCGGCGCCAATAAATGGCCGACGCCAGAAAGCCAGATTGGGGTTGAGGGAGACCGGCTGTTTGCAGGAGTGCTGAACATAGACTTCAAGATGATCCTGCAGGTTCTCCCCTACACCCGGTAGATGGTGGACAGTTTCCACGCCAACGCTGCTGAGGTGATCACCGTCGCCGACCCCTGAAAGTTGCAGCAATTGCGGTGAGTTGATGGCCCCACCACAAAGAATTACCTCAGTGCAGTCGTAACTGGCTTTCTTCTTGCCTTTGACCAAGACGTCAACTCCAACTGCTTTTTTGGCGTCAAAGCGGATTTTGGTCACTAGTGTTCGCGTCTTGACGGTGAGGTTCTTTCGGTGCAAGACCGGGTGCAGGTACGCACCGGCAGCCGAAAGGCGGCGGCCATTGCGCACGCTGCCATCAAATGGCGCAAAACCTTCTTGTTGGTAGCCGTTCACATCCTCGGTCAACGGGTAGCCGGCTTCTTGAGCGGCGCTGAAGAAAGCGCTGAATAACGGATTTTTGACCCTGCCCTTGTTTACTTCGAGTGGCCCGGACGTGCCGCGCCATTCGCTGTCGCGGCCTTTGGCCGTCTCCATCTTTTTGAAATAGGGCAGACAGTGGGCGTAGTCCCAATTACTCATACCGGGTTCTTGTGCCCACTTTTCGTAGTCCATCGGGTTTCCACGCTGGAAGATCATGCCGTTAATGCTGCTTGAGCCACCGATCACTTTGCCGCGACCCGCGCTTACGCGACGATTGTTCATGTGTGGTTCTGGTTCTGATGAATACATCCAGTCATAGTGTTTGTTACCAATTGGAAATGTTAAAGCCGCCGGCATGTGAATATAGACATCCCACCAGGAGTCCATCCGTCCGGCTTCGAGCACGAGAACACTCTTGTTGGGGTTTTCGCTCAACCGATTTGCTAATGCAGATCCGGCGGAGCCGCCACCGACAATGATGTAGTCATACTTTTGTGAAGTCATGTGATTAGTCACCAAGTTCTGTGCGTCGACGGTTTACCTATCCCCACAATTCTATCTCGATCGCCGAGTCGATCGGCGGTTTTTCGTATTCTTCAATTTTCTTTTCGGCTAACTGGCCAGCATGGGTTGCCGTGTCCTTGAATCCATTTCGGGTCCAACGCTCGAAGTTTTCTGAGCTGGACAGGAATGGTCGGTAGAAGTAATCACGGAACCGCTTCATGGCCCGTATGGCCCTTAGGAAGTGACCCGCATGTCCCACTTCTTCGTGGTCATCATGGTGTCATAGCTTCATAGCTTCATAGGCCGCCTGAGCATCAATTAGTTGCGAAGAGGCCAGGCTGCCGCCGCCACGGAATGGCAATTTGAAGTGGCGGGCGAACTGACCGGTGGCGCAGTCTCCGCTCTACTCGACGCTGCTCGAGACCGCACGTTTTAAATCTTGGCCGGAACATTCTTTGTCTGTGGCTGGACCACTAACGGGACTATTTCCACGCACTTCATTCCGACCGCCCACGATCAAGGCATACATGCCACTACCGCCGTGGTGGCAACGCTAGGGCGAAGACGCACTCCGCGCCACCGCAAAGAGCACCGCAGACAGTAGTAAGGGAAAAGTTTTGGGAGATGT
>DEZY01000170.1:35634-37092 GCA_002365735.1 Actinobacteria bacterium UBA3120 | reverse complement strand
CCCTTCGGGATCAGGATCGCTCCTGGGATCGCGACGATCTCAAACTCGACCGGTTCGCGCACGTCAATAAGGACGAAGTCGTCTTCACCGCGATCCCTCGCGTCAAGCATGGACTTCAAGTCCCGAACTGAGATGGTCGAGTCCCTTGCTGCTTCAGCGGCCAAGGTGGAGATTGAGCCACAGAAAGCTTCATAGTCAATCAACTCGGTGACGGTGGGATTCACACCGCACACCGCGCAATGTGGGTCCTTATGGATCTTGACCTGCCGGTAGGACATCTCTAATGCGTCATAGACCATTAACCGACCGACCAATGGGTCACCAATACCGGCGAGCAACTTGATCGCCTCGGTGACCTGGATGGAACCGATCGAGGCGCACAGCACTCCAAGAACACCGCCTTCAGCGCAACTTGGCACCATCCCGGGCGGTGGGGGCTCAGGGTAAAGACACCGATAACAAGGACCGTGCTCCGCCCAAAACACACTGGCTTGACCGTCAAAACGGTAGATCGAACCCCACACGTAAGGCTTTTTTAGCAACACGCATGCATCGTTAACGAGATAACGGGTCGCGAAGTTGTCTGTGCCGTCAACGATTAGGTCGTAGTCAGCGAAAATTTCCATCACATTTGTTGAATCAAGCCGCACCTCATGTAACTGCACGGTGACGTACGGATTGATTTCCAACACACTGTCGCGGGCACTTTCGGCTTTGGATCGGCCAATATCTTTTTGACCGTGAATAATCTGACGCTGCAGGTTTGACTCGTCAACGGTGTCGAATTCTGCAATGCCCAGCGTGCCTACTCCTGCCGCTGCGAGATACATCAGGGCCGGACTCCCCAGACCGCCAGCACCCACACACAGCACTTTGGCATTTTTCAGTCGTTTTTGTCCTGACATGCCAACATCGGGAATGATCAGATGACGGCTGTAGCGACGAACCTCGTCGACACTTAGCTCGGTGGCGGGCTCCACTAGCGGCGGTAGGCTCACTTTTGACTCCAAAGAAGAATGGGATGTGTCGTACGGGACATTTTTGAGTGTAACCGGGTACTCACTGTTTCTATTATGCCTACTAAGCCCACAACTGACCCTCTATGGCAGCTTCGGCTTCATCAAGGGTTCCCTCGTAAACGCCGGTTGACAGATACTTCCAGCCGCCATCACACACGATGAATGCGATATCTGCGGGCTCTTTGGCTGCGACGGCTTTTGACGCAATACCCAGCGCCGCGTGCAGGATTGCCCCGGTCGAAACCCCGGCAAAAATTCCTTCGATTTCCAATAGCTCTCGTGTTCGTCTCACCGCATCGCTGGGGCCCACTGAAAAGCGGGTAGTCAGCAGGGTTTCGTCGTAGAGCTCAGGTATGAATCCTTCGTCCAGATTGCGTAGTCCGTAGACAAGCTCTCCGTAGCGCGGTTCGGCAGCAACAATTGATACATCTGGCTTATT
>DEZY01000170.1:33125-35602 GCA_002365735.1 Actinobacteria bacterium UBA3120 | reverse complement strand
AATGGGCGAGCGCATTAGCCGGGTTGCCATATTGATAGAGCATGACCCAATCGGGGTTCTCGGCGGCTAAGCCTTTAGCAACGCGCACGGCCTCATTCGAACCACCAGCCGCCGGGGAATAAATAACCTTCGCGCCCCAAATCGCTAGTAACTGGGCGCGTTCAGCAGAAGTGTTTTCGGGCATGACGCACACGAGTTGATAACCCCGCTGCTTGGCAACCATGGCCAGTGATATTCCGGTATTTCCCGATGTAGGTTCTAACAGGGTTGCACCCGGCGTGAGTACTCCACTGCGCTCGGCGTCAAGAACCATTGCCAGGGCCGCCCGGTCTTTCACCGAACCGGTTGGGTTGCGATCTTCTAGTTTGGCCCAAAGACGAACCTCGGCCGACGGAGAGAGTCGAGGTAGGCCGACAAGTGGGGTATGCCCAACGGAGTCAAGCAGGGAATCAAAGCGCATGAAGACTTAGCCGCCGGCAACCGCAGGCAAAATGGTGATCGAGTCGTTTTCGCCCAGCACGCTCTGCAGACCCGCAAGAAAACGAACGTCCTCGTCGTTGACGTAAATATTTATGAAACGGCGCAAGCCATTTTCATCAATGATTCGCTCACCAATGCCGGGGTAATTGACCTCGAGGTCATTAAGAACCTCTTCGAGAGTCACGCCCTGGGCTCTCACCAATTTCTCACCCGATGTGTAGGGGCGAAGGATTGTGGGGATGCGGACTTCAATGGACATGTTCAGGAACTCTCATTCTGGGCGGTCTCAGCACGGGTGGTGTGAAAGGGCCCTCCGAGTATCGCACGTTTAAGGCGCAGGCACGAATTCTTCATTCAAGGATTGAGATTTGCTCCTCGGTAACTTCACCGTCAACGATTCGAAAGGATCGGAATTCAAATGGGCCCTCAGCGGGGCCGGTTTCGCGAATTGAGACCACAACGTAGTGGGCATCGGGCTCTGACGCCTGAGTGATGTCAGTGCGCGAGGGGTACGCCTGCGTCGCGGGGTGTGAGTGATAAATAACAACCGGTACCTCGTCCCGATCATCCATTTCTCGATAGAGGTGAAGTAAGTCCATAGAGTCAAACTCGTAGAGGGTTGGACACCTCACCGCATTCACCATGGGAATTAACCGCTCCGGCCGATCCGATCCGATTGATCCAGCGATTACTCCACACGCCTCGTCGGGGTGATCGGCCCGGGCATGAGCCACGATGGAGTCAACGAGTGAACGCTGGATTTCTAACATGCCAAAGAGCATAGGTGTAGCGGTGGGTCTCGGGGTCGACTAGTCCCGCAGCATCCGGCGCAGGATCTTGCCCGAGGCACTCTTGGGGACCTCGTCGATGAACACAACGTCGTGAATCACCTTGTATTTGGCGACCTGGCCTTCCATGAACGCCGTGATGTCAACGGAGCTGACTTCTTGGCCGGGTCTCACCACGACATAGGCGCGTGGGATCTCGCCCGCTTCGGTGTCAGGGACTCCGATTACTGCCGCATCAGCGATGGCCGGGTGGGTCAGCAACAAAGCTTCCAGTTCAGCGGGGGCGACTTGGAATCCCTTGTATTTGATCAATTCCTTGAGGCGGTCGACAATTGAGACGAATCCTTCTGAATCGATAAAGCCGATGTCTCCCGTCTTGAGCCAGCCATCTGGATCGATCGTGATTTCGGTAGCACTTGGATTATTGAGATAGCCCTTCATGACTTGGGGTCCGCGGATCCAGAGTTCACCGATGCCATCAAAGTCCTGATCTTCGCCCGTTTCGGGATCGACGATTCGAATCTCGGTATTCGGTGCGGTGAGTCCCACCGTTCCTGGTTTTGATCGGCCCTCCAGTGAGATGTGGCTCACCGGTGAAAGCTCGGTCATGCCGAACCCCTGAACGACACTGCAATCAATTCGTGCTGCTGCTTCTTCTCCCAATTCAGCACCGAGTGGTGCGGCGCCGGAGAAAACCTGCTTCAAACTACTGAGGTCGTACTGATCAATTATTGGATGCTTAGCGAGCGCCAGCACAATTGGGGGAACGACAAAGAACCGAGTAATTTTTCGTTCTTGAATAATGCTTAATGTTTGCTCGAGATCAAAACGAGGCACCGTGACAATCGTTGATCCGCGCGAAAGAAATTCATTCATAAGTACTTGCATTCCGTAAATATGGAAAAAGGGAAGAACCGCAAGCACTATTTCGCCGTCTTCCACTTCGAGCGCATCCTCGACCTGCATCAAGTTTGATACCAGGTTGTGGTGGGTGAGCATGACACCTTTGGGTAAACCCGTAGTACCAGAAGAATATGGTAGAACAACAACCTGCTCACGTGGGTCAATTTCCACCTGTGCAATTGGCTCGCCGAATAGTGCGGTAAATGCCGTGGTGCCTTCTTGGGCATCGCCAATAATTACGATCTCAGAAACTGCTGTCCCCTCAATTGCCAACTGCGACGTTTCTAAAAACATTCCGATTGTGAC
>DEZY01000170.1:21375-33119 GCA_002365735.1 Actinobacteria bacterium UBA3120 | reverse complement strand
ACAATCGCGAACTCAGGAATGTTCGGTGCCATCAGCGCGATGGTGTCGCCTTTTCCCAGTCCTTTTGCGGCAAGTCCACCTGCGAAGGAATAGATCATGGCTTTGAGTTGTCCATATGTATATGTGCGGCCCGTTGGTCCATCAATTAGCGCCTCGCGGTCGGGAACCCGATCGGCCTCCCTCAAGATGAACTCGGTGATGCTGATGTTGGGGATCTCAACTTCGGGGAGCAAACTCTTATGGATGATCATGGGGTCTCCTTGGCAAAAGGTGGGCGGTCTCACGGCGCGTGTTGAGGGGAGTGTGTCAGGTTAAGTGCCTTTATTGGGGCAAAATCGAATAATTTAGGCTCAAAGCGGCCACTCTGCTTGCAAAAGTTGCCATCAGGGCCCATCATTGTTACTGGCGGGTAACTTAGCCCCGAATCCAGCACACGGGAGTAGCAATGACGCATTACAAGAGCAATCAGCGCGACCTTGAATTCAATCTTTTTGAGGTCTTCGGTGCAGGCGAACGCATGGGCAAGGGTCCCTACGTAGAAATGGACGAAGATGTCGCCCGCGACGTCTTAGATGAAGTAAATCGCTTGGCATCTGGGCCCCTCTCGGACTCATTTGTTTCTTCCGACCGCGTCCCACCGGTATATGACCCGGTAACTAAATCGGTCACCATGCCCGAGGATTTCAAGAAAAGTTTTAACGCACTCATGGATGCCGAGTGGTGGCGTCTAGATCTCCCCGTCCACCTCGGTGGCACCGGTGCTCCGCCATCACTGCGCTGGGCTGCAGCGGAAATGCTGCTGGGCGCGAACCCCGGCGCTTTCCTGTTTATGTCAGGTCCCGGCTTCGCTGCAATTCTTGACTCCCTGGGCAATGAGGATCAGAAGCGTTGGGGCCAACTTATGATTGACAAGCGTTGGGGCGCCACCATGGTTCTGACCGAACCTGATGCGGGCTCCGATGTCGGCGTTGGTCGCACAAAGGCAGTTGAGCAAGCCGACGGCACTTGGCACATTGAAGGCGTTAAGTGTTTCATCACCAGTGGCGAACACGATATGACTGACAATATTGTGCACTTGGTTCTCGCACGCCCCGAGGGTGCGGGGCCGGGAACAAAAGGCCTCTCACTATTTGTTGTTCCAAAGTTCCATGTTGATTTGGCGACCGGCGAAATTGGCGAACGCAATGGTGTGTACGCAACTAACGTCGAAAAGAAAATGGGTCTGAAGGTTTCGACTACGTGTGAATTGACATTTGGTGAAAATGAGCCGGCTGTTGGTTGGCTTGTTGGTGACGTCCACAACGGCATCGCACAAATGTTTAAGGTTATTGAATACGCCCGCATGATGGTTGGCACGAAAGCAATTGCCACCCTGTCAACGGGTTACCTTAATGCCCTCGAGTATGCCAAGAATCGTGTTCAAGGTGCTGACCTCACCCAGATGACCGACAAGACTGCACCTCGCGTCACCATCACGAATCACCCCGATGTGCGCCGTTCACTCATGCTTCAGAAGTCTTACTCCGAAGGCATGCGCGCGCTCGTTCTCTACACCGCTTACTGGCAGGACTTAATCGAGATGGGCCAGGCTGGTGACACGACAATCGATCTAGAAATGGCCGAACGCATCAATGACCTTCTCCTTCCCATCGTTAAAGGTGTCGGCTCAGAGCGGTCCTACGAAATGCTGGCAGTTGGATTGCAGACCTACGGTGGATCGGGATACCTGCAGGACTATCCACTTGAGCAGTACATCCGTGACGCAAAGATTGACACCCTCTATGAAGGAACAACCGCGATTCAAGGACTGGACTTCTTCTTCCGAAAAATGGTTAAAGATCAGTTTAAGTCAATCAGTTACCTCGCCCAAGAAATCACCCAAACAGTTAAGGGTGACGAAGGTTCAGGGCAACTTTCTGTTGAGCGTGAACTCCTCGGCCAGGCACTTGAAAACGTCCAGGGGATCTTGGGTGTCATGGGGCAGTGGGCTATGGCTTCACAAACGGATGTTCAGGAGGTCTACAAGGTTGGTTTGAACTCAACCCGACTGCTCATGGCATCTGGTGATCTGATGATCGGTTGGCTACTTATCCGCCAAGCCGAAGTTGCCCTCGCTGCTCTGGACGCCGGTCCCAAAGATCGCGATAAGGACTTTTACATCGGCAAGGTGGAAAGCGCTCGCTGGTTCGCTCGCAACCGACTTCCCCTTCTTGCAGCAGAACGCGGGATCGCCGAGGCGACAACCGGTGAAATCATGGAAATCCCTGAATCTGCTTTCTAGAAACAATCGAGTCCGAGCACCAGAGGTACCCTCAGAGCATGACCAAACTCACCGGTTTTTTTTCCGGATTTCTCCTGATCTCTCTGGCGTTGTTTGGTGGTGCGGTGCCAGCTTCCGCCCACGCCGATTTGGTAAGTACCACCCCGGTCGATGGTGCTGTTTTGGAAAGCGCACCACGGACCTTAACCCTGAGTTTCTCTTCCACCCTGCTCGAGGGAATGGTGGAAGTGGCTGTCTCCAACTTTGCCGGTGAACTCGTCTCCGGGGTCCTTGTCGAGAGCGTGGGGACCGACGCGGTAGTGCAATGGCCGGCTGACCTTCCCGGCGACACCTACAAAGTTGCCTACCGAATTGTTTCCCAAGATGGACACCCGGTGACCGGATCTTTGCGTTTCAGTTATCCCAATCCAGAAACGGTAACCGCAGAACCGACACCAGACACGACCGCAGAGCCAGAAGTCACCACCATGGACGATCCAATATCAGAGCCTGAAACTGCAGTTCCTCGCGTAACAGAGGAGCCCGCTTCTGATTCGGAGTCCATGCTGGTGTGGGTTCTCGGTTTCGTGGCACTTGCACTTGTTGTTGCCGGTTACTTCATTTGGCGCAAGCGCTCAACGTGAAAACTACGGTAAGTCCCCGGGTCCAAGTTGTTCCTCGGTCTCGAATCCTCATTTTTGCTTCGATCGGGATCGCAATGACAATTGGGGCATCAGCGATTGGACTAATAGTCGCGGGTGGCTCCTACCAAGCCGCGCCGGTCGGGATCACAGACACCGGTCCTCTGATTGCGTGGGGGGTCGGGATTCTGCGGGTTCTGACCGACATTGCCGGAATTCTCACGATCGGCTTCCTTGTTTCAGCCGCCTTTCTTGATCCTTCCGGAAAAGATGGTGTCCTGTCTGCAGTTGGCCGTAAAGATGTAATTCGCGGCTCCTGGGCGGCCGCGATTTGGGCCATCCTGTCGCTCATCCAAGCATCTTTTTTGTTGGCATACGTGTTAGGAATCTCGCTCACCGAGGCAGTTACGCCACGTGTGGTCAGTACGTACGCAACGGATATCCCCGCGACCCGAGCTCTGATCGTGGTGTTTTTCATCGCGGCAGTCATTGCACTTGGTGGGCTTATCACGGCGACAACGGACGTCAGTGCAGCAGGAGTCGCACTGGCCTTGGTTGCTGTGTCGCTCCCTTCACTTGCTGGACACGGCTCCGGCCTCGGCGACCACGCATTGGCCTTGACCGCAGGCGTTACCCACGTTGTCGCAGCGGCATTGTGGGTTGGCGGACTGGTCGTTCTCCTTTTTCATGCAATTAGGCGGGACATTCCACTGGGCCGAGCACTGGAACGCTTCTCTCCACTGGCGCTGATAGCAATTGTGTTGCTAGCAGTGAGTGGCCTATCCAATTCTTATACGAGATTGAATTCATTTGATGAGCTTTTCACTAACGACTACGGGCGAGTTGTTCTGATAAAAGTCGGATTGATTCTGGGTCTTGGATTTTTGGGTTACCGACTTCGCAGCCGAGTGCTACCCATGATGAGCGCTCCGGGAGCTGGAAAAAGGTTTGCCAAAGTCGCCGCGTGTGAGGTGATGATTATGGCTGCGGCAGTTGGCCTTGGTGTGGCACTCGCAACCAGTTCATACCCGCGGGTTGAAGAACTTCTTCCCACATTCGGCGAAACGCTTCTGGGTTACCCGTACCCGCCAGCGCCCACTGTGAGTTCAGTTGTTTTTGGCTTCCAACTTGAGCCTTTTTTTCTCGCGGGGAGTTTGATTGCTGCTGCGCTCTACGTTGTTGGATACATTCGTTTGCGCCAACGCGGTGATGCGTGGCCGATCATGCGATTAGTTGCATGGCTTGCCGGAATCGCGGTAATTATTTGGTGCACCAATTCGGGAATCGCGTTGTATTCGCAAGTATCTGTGGGGCTTCACATGGTCAATCACATGACGTTGACCATGCTGGGGCCGATCTTCTTAGTCATGGCAGCCCCGGCGACTCTTGCGCTTCGGGTATTGAGGCCTTCGCGCACCAATGAGCGTGGTCCACGTGAATGGCTAGTGCTTTTCCTTAACAGTAAAATAAATGGTCTCGCTACCAACCCGTTTTTTGTTTTCTTTATCTATGTAATTGGACTTTATGGCCTGTATCTGACGCCCGCTTTTGGCTGGCTCATGGGCTCCCACATTGGCCACGTATTTATGCAGCTTCATTTTATTCTTGCCGGCTACCTTTTCTACTGGGTTCTGCTGGGAATTGATCCAAGGCCGCATCCTTTGCCGTATTGGGGTCGGATTGTGCTGCTGCTTTTGTCTCTTGGCGTACACGCATTTTTTAGCGTAATTTTAATGATGGGAACAACCCCCATGGCAATCGAGTGGTACGCACTCGTGCGCCCAGACTGGGTGGTTGATCCACTCGCCGACACCCTGTTTGGCGGTCAGGTCGCCTGGGGTCTGTCCGAAATTCCCGCGCTCTTGGCGCTGATCACAATCATGGTGCAGTGGTCCAGAAGTGATGCGCGTGATGCCAAGCGAAAGGATCGGCAAGCCGAGCGCGATGGGGATGCCGAACTCAATGCGTACAACGAGCATTTGGCATCTCTGAATCTAGGGTCGAAGGGTCAAACCCGCAGCCAGTGATATACCCTAGGGGGTATGAGAACTTGGAGACTTGGTGTTGCTTTCGCGGCCGCGGCCCTAGCTTTCACCGCCCCCCTTGCCGGTTGCTCAAGTTCAGACACAGCGAACGTCCCGACCGACGTGGCTGTCGGGACTCCCGCAAACCTTGAGCGCGTTGACGCCAACACTTTTACATCAGTTGTGGCAATCCCAGGCATCACGATTATTGATGTCCGTACCCCGGGTGAATTCGCCCAGGGTCACATCGATGGCGCCGTCAACTACAACGTTGAGGCTCCGGGCTTTGCAGATCAAATCATGGGTCTTGATCCAGACGGCGTATACGCGGTCTACTGTCAAAGTGGAAATCGCTCCCAAGTGGCCGTGGATCAAATGGCCAGCATTGGGGTAAACAGTATTTTCGAACTTGAATCTGGGCTCACCGGTTGGGAGAGTGCAGGCTTTCCTGTAGTTTCCTAGTCATGACCAAGACGTGGCACGCGTTCCTAGTGCTCCCCCTTGTTCTGTCTGGGCTTATTGCACCAACCAGCGGCCACGCTGCACCAGTACTTCTCAGCGGAATCACCGACAGCAAGCAAGTGGTTTTGGTCACGGCTAAATCGTGGAACGCAACGACCGGCACCGTGCGCACATTTGAAAAGAACAACAAGACCTGGACAGCAACTCACAGTTCCACAACAGCAAATCTGGGCTACGGCGGCCTGGTTTCTGGAAACAAGCGCAAGCAAAGAACCGGGAAAACCCCCACAGGAACCTACGCAATCAAGTGGGCATTTGGCATTAAGCCAGACCCCGGTGCCTCACTAAAATATACAAAAGTTGGCGACTATGACGCCTGGACCTATAATCCACGAGTCCCCAGCACCTACAACGTTTTCCAAACTACGAACAAGAAGTGGTTAAGTTAC
This sequence comes from Actinobacteria bacterium UBA3120, assembly GCA_002365735.1. Lineage (GTDB taxonomy): Bacteria > Actinomycetota > Actinomycetes > S36-B12 > S36-B12 > UBA4592. Next base: position 27,283 of record DEZY01000170.1, on the reverse strand, counting down.
GGGAATTACGTTGAGCGTCTTACCACTTATGGCAAGCAATACAACTACGTTGCAGTCCTTGATTTTAATCTCCCCAAAGGAAAAATCACTCAGGGATCGAATGGGATTAATCGAACCGATCAAAGTGCGAATACTGCGCGGGGTGGCGGTATTTTTTTGCATGTAAGCAACGGGAAAAATACAGCCGGGTGCATCGCCGTCCCCCAGAAGTATATGAAAAATTTGCTGAGATGGCTGGATCCAAAAAAGAATCCTGTGATCGTGATCCGGGTGAAGAACTAACTAAACGGTGATGACAGGTGAGTCAACGAGGTCATCGATCGCTGGGAACTCTGCCCGCCAATCCTTCCCAATCTGAATGTCAATCTCAGCCCCAAGCACGGTTTCGGTTTCCCCGCCGTGCGCCAAGACATTTCCGAGCGGATCAATGATTACTGAACTTCCTCCTAGTTGGTGCCGCCCCTGAACACCAGTTTGATTACATGCAATCACCCATGCTTGATTTTCAACAGCCCGCGCCGGAAGTAAGGCATCCCACTGGCTAATTCGAGGAATCGGCCAGCCAGAGGGAATCACGAATGCTTGTGCCCCGGCAATGCGCATTGCCCTAAACATTTCGGGAAAGCGAGCGTCGTAGCAGGTAGCAAGACCCGTTAATCCCAGTGGCGTTTCGACCATCACGTAATTTTTCCCCGGAGTCATGGTGTCTTGTTCACGTGCATACGTGAACACATGCACTTTGCGGTAGTAGGCAGCCAACTCGCCCTCTGGGTTAAACAACACACTCGTGTTGTGTAAGTCTGCGCCCGCTTTTTCGCAAAAGGAACCACCGTGTAACCAGATTCCGTGCTCACGTGCCTTGCGCGCAAGCGCTGTTGGAAGCGCCCCGTCAATTGGTTGGGCATGCGCGCGGCTGGCTTCGAGGTCAAATGCCCCCACATTCCACAACTCAGGTAGCAACATCAACTCGCATTCAGGCGCCTGCTGATCAATTAGCCCAAGGACTCGCTCAACTCGTTTCGGAACCGACTCGGCGGTTGAGCAATCAATTTGCAGCACTGTCACCTTCACGCCCATAGATTTGAGTGTATTACCAGCACAAATACCAGGGATACGGCAGACTGTAAACATGGACGATCTACTTCAAACTAAGAGCTCCCTTGACCCCATGAAGACCTACCTTGAGGCCGTTCTGGATTTTTACGCCACCTTAGAACCACTCACTGCCGAACAGTGGTCACTCCCAACCCCGTGTCCAGGCTGGAGCGTGGCCGACCTTGTTGCCCACACAATTGACCTTGACTCTATGGCGGTCGGTGAACTGGCACCCGATCATGAACCACAATGGGACCAACTCCCCCATGTCAAGGGTCCATCTAATCAATTCACCGAGCGCGGCGTGGACTACAGGCGTGGAACCCCACCAGCTGCATTACTGCAACAAATGCTTTCTGCCGCCAACAATCTTTCTGACTTTCTTTCCACGCGGTCACCTACTCTAAGCATGCCGTGGGTCAAAGGTGAGCGAACAAAAGAACAGTTCCTTGCCATGCGGGCATTCGACATTTGGGCCCATGATCAAGACGTTCGAATTGCAATTGGCGCGCCGCCCAATCTCATGAGCAACCCTGGAAAGGATGCAGCACAGCTAATGTTGGGGACCCTGCCGTTTATTTGGGGCAAGAAAATGGGAATACCCGCGGATGAATCCTTAAAGTTAGTCTTCACCGGACCAGACATCGACGGAACTCTCTACCTCGCAACTGGTCCCGAAGGAAAGGCTGCTTTTGTCAGTGAGCCAACCGGTGAGATCACCTATATCGAAATCCCTTGGGCTGACTTTGTTAACAGATACTGCGGACGGGTAGACCCCGATGTCACTGCGAATCGAGTAACTGGATCAGGTCCGCGAGTACAGGAGTTTCTTAATGCGCTCGCATCCACACCGTGAAGCGACCCCGATCAGTCCTTGAGTAGCAACTCGTCTAGAGCTGGGTCCGACAAATAACTGGCCACACTGGCTAAAGCGCGGGATCCAAGTGCACCATCAATTATTCGGTGGTCGAAAGAAAAAGTCAGTTGCATGATCGGCCGGATCACAATCGAGTCGTTCACTACCCATGGTTTGTTTATGATCCGACCCATAGCGAGAATGGCGGCCTGACCGGGCGTGATGATCGGCGTTCCACCGTCAACTCCAAATACCCCAACGTTGGTGACCGTGATGGTGCCACCGGTGAGATCGGCCGGACTCGCCGAACCATCTCGCGCCTTGTCCATCTGGGTGGTGATACTGGCTGAGAGGGCCATGGGATTGTCAGCGTTTGCATTTCGTACCACAGGAACTAGAAGCCCCTTTGGTGTGTCAGCAGCAAAACCCAAATGAATATTGGGGTGAATGAGTACGTCAGCGCCATCCTTGGTGTCAATCCAACTTGAGTTAATGCGCGGGTATTTTTGGGCCGCACGGATCAGAGCAGCAGACACCAACACGAATGGTGTGATTCGTTCACTGCTGCGCGTTCTCATTCTTTCCACAACTTCAAGCGTCCTTGACATGTCGACCTCGACCCACTCTGTGACATGGGGGGCGGTAAATGCTGAGGCGACCATAGCCTCCGCCATCAAGCGTTGAACACCACGCACTGGAATGCGTTCGCCAGCGTGGTCATGGGAGACACTTGGTGGTACCGCTTCACCACCGATTGCGGCTTGGACGTCTTCTCGCGTGACTTCACCATTGAGACCCGTTCCCACCAGAGTTGACAGGTCTATTCCTTGGTCTTTTGCGAGCTTGCGCACTAATGGCTTAGCGGTAACCCGGTTCGAATTTGCTGTTGACTCTGTATTTGACGCTTTACGTGTCCGGCGGGTGAGTGAGTCGCCTTCTTTGACTCCGTAGCCAACCAGGACGGGTTCGCGCTGGGGCTGAGCCGGCGTTTCGATCGAAATTACTTGTGCGCCGACGGGAACAATCGCACCAATTTCTTCGTGGATTTGCGAGACCACACCAGCCCACGGGATGGGAAGTTCAACAGTTGCTTTAGCTGTTTCAATTTCAACCACCATTTGGTTGACCGATACTGAGTCCCCGGGTTCGACTAGCCAACGCAGAATTTCAGCCTCGGTTAAACCCTCACCTGCGTCGGGTAAATGAAAAATTTCAATGGGCACGTTTAAGCCTCCATCGCTGAATCAACGGCGACCAAAATTCGGTCATGATCGGGTAGGTAGTGCTCCTCAAGTTTGCTCGGTGGATAAGGAATGTCGTACCCGGTTACCCGCTCGATGGGAGCCTCAAGGTTGTAGAAGCAACTCTTCCCAATTCGAGCAGCGATTTCAGCGCCCAAGCCCAGGTTTCCCGGAGCCTCGTGAACAATCACGAGCCGCCCAGTTCGTTCCACCGAGTCGGCAATACTTCGGTCATCTAGGGGTGAAAGCGATTGCAAGTCAATCACCTCAAGTGAGTATTCGCTTGCATTTGCAGCTTGCAGCGCAGTTTTGACCATAGGTCCGTAGGCAACGACGGTGACGTCAGAACCAGTTCGCACAATGCGAGCCCGCCACGGATCCGCGGGAGATTGGGTGTGATCAACCGAGCCCTTGTCCCAGTAGCGCCGCTTAGGCTCAAAGAAAATTACCGGGTCATTGCTGCGAATAGCGGAAAGCAGGCAGGAGTATGCGGACTGCGGATCACTTGGTGTAAGGACTCGGAGTCCAGGAATATGTGCAAAAAAAGTCTCGGGTGACTCACTGTGGTGTTCAACCGCACCAATTCCGCCACCATAAGGAATTCGAATCGTGATCGGAAGTTTCACGCTGCCGTTAGTGCGTCGATGTACCTTGGCCAACTGAGAAATGATCTGATCAAAAGCGGGGAAAACAAAGCCGTCAAATTGGATCTCAAGAACAGGTCGATAACCCCGCATGGCTAACCCAATTGCAGTGCCCACAATTCCGCTTTCAGCAAGTGGGGCGTCAAGGACCCTATGATCACCGAAGTCCTTGTGTAGCCCGTCGGTTACCCGAAAAACGCCACCCAGTTTCCCAATGTCTTCACCGAAAAGGAGTACTTTGCTGTCTTCTTCCATTGCGGTTCGCAATGCCTGGTTAAGGGCTTTGGCAATAGTCAGCTCGTTTGTCATGATTTCACTCCCGAGTCAGCAAAGCCTTCGTGGTAGTCAAGGAAGGCAGCACGCTGTGCATCAAGTGCCTCATGGCTATCGGCATATACGTTGTCAAAGATCGACTCGGGTGCCGGCTCACCCATGCTGCGAACCGCAGCTCGTAAGGTGTGCGCCCATGCATCCGCGTCAATATCAATTGCATCAAAGAAATTTCGATCAGCAATTCCATTACGCGCCAACATGACTTTAAGCCTCTCGATTGGATCACGTAATTTCCAGTTTTGCAAATCATTTTCATGGCGATAACGCGTCGGGTCATCCGATGTTGTGTGGGCGCCCATCCGATACGTGAATGCTTCAATCAGGGTTGGTCCGGCACCACTGCGTGCCCGATTAAGGGCTGCCTTCGTAACGGCTATCACTGCCAGGATGTCATTTCCGTCTACCAAGACACCGGGGAACCCGAAACCGTCTGCGCGTTTGTAAATCGGAGTTTTAACGAATTTCTCACTTGGCTGGCTAATGGCCCATTGGTTGTTTTGGCAAAAGAATACGACCGGGGCGTCAAAAGTCGATGCGAAAACGAAACCCTCATTTACATCACCCTGAGCTGTCGCTCCGTCACCAAAGTAGGTAATCACGGCGTCTTCGCTTTGATCCAGAGTGCAACCCATGGCGTAACCAACTCCGTTGAGCACCTGGTTACCGATCACGATTGTGTAGCTATTGCATCCATGCTCAAGTGGGTCCCAGCCGCCATTAGAAATTCCGCGGTAGACCTCCATGATTTTCATGGGGTCCACACCGCGCATCCAGGCAACACCATGTTCGCGATAGGTCGGGAATGCAAAGTCATTTTTTTCGAGTGCAAAAGCTGAGCCCACCTGAGCAGCCTCTTGACCCAACGACGAGGCCCAGAGACCAAGTTCCCCTTGGCGTTGAAGTGCCGTTGCCTCCTGATCCAGCCTTCGGACGAACACCATTTCGCGGTAGAGGGATTTGTACTGAGCGTGGGTAAGGTCCAAGGAATAGCTTTCATGGGTCACCAATTCACCCTCTGGCGTGAGTAACTGCACCATAGGGTTTTGTGGTTGTGGAGCCGTAGTCATGGTCATTGTGATTCACGCTTGTCAAGGCGTGTCCTTTCGCTCCTAGTCTGCCATCTACTTAATTCTTTCGGCTACCACATTCAAGTGTTTCCCTTTAATATCATGGTTACCTCACGGCTCTTCTTGGATAACCTTTGCGCCTTTAGCTCTACTACGAGCCATGAACGGTGGTAACCATCCCGTGAATTTCGAGCGCGAGAGGGACGTGAAAAAAGTTTTCACCGGTCTGACGGCCAAATTGCCAACGGGAAAGATCCAAAACGTCCATGTGGGGATCTTTGCCGGTGCACGACTGGCCGCCAGGCGCCGTCAGACCCTAGTCACGGGACTTTGGTCCTAAGCCTCACTTACGAGACAGTCACCGGTACCGGGGATATCAGTCTGGCATGCTGCCCTCGTGACAGCCGATGTTCGAGGAGTAACCGAAGCCCCATTCCGCACAATCATGGGACCTTTGATCACTCTCTGGATCGTTTGGGGCTCTACTTACACGGGCATCGCTCTCATGGTGAAATCTATGCCACCACTCATTGGGTCCGGCACACGCTTTATTGCGGCTTCCCTAGTTTTGGGAATGATCGTGCTGCTGGTCAAAGGTCCGCGCGCATTCACAGTAACCTGGCCGCAAGTTCGTGGCGCGGTCTTCATGGGAGTTACGATTCTCGGCGTAGC
>DEZY01000170.1:9728-21140 GCA_002365735.1 Actinobacteria bacterium UBA3120 | reverse complement strand
CTCGGTCTTGCCACTGTGGATTATTCTCTTTCGACTCCGGGCAGGAGATCGCCCCTCTCGGCTGACCTTAATAGGTGTTGGGGTGGGCCTCATCGGCCTTTTCCTGATCCTCATTCCCGGTGGAACTGTGCCGATTAGCGGTGCGAGTAACACTCAAGTCGCACTCTGGTCTGTTGCAATTGCGTTCGGTAGTTTTTGTTGGGCATTTTTTAGTTGGCGGTCTACGAGCTATCAACAACCAAAAAACCCGCTGACTACGGCTGTCATTCAGCTCGCAACTGCGGGCGTTTTCCTCACCCTGGTGGGCGCCCTCATTGGGGAGAGATGGAATTTGGACATCATTACCCAACAATCTTGGGCCGGATGGGCATTCCTGGTATTTGCCTCGACAATTGCTTATGGCGCATTCGTATGGCTGATTAATAACGCGCCCATGTCACTGGTGACAACCCACGCCTATGTCAACCCAATGGTCGCAGTAACCCTAGGATTTTTGATTCTCAAAGAACCTATCAGTCTGGATGTAGTTGTCGGCCTGTCCATCGTGGTCGGTGGAGTTGCGCTCGTGGTTAGCGGCGAACGCCGAACCCGCCAGCTACTTGCAGAGCAACCTCAATAAACCGGTCATTCGCTTCTCGCTCTCCAATGGAAATTCGTAACCCCTCACCGGGAAATGGTCGCACTGACAGTCCTGCTTCTTCTAAAGCAACGTGTAATTTATTCGTGTCTGGCCCAAGCCGGATCCAAATGAAATTTGCATAACTCGGTTGAAGCTCGTATCCGCCAGCGTTAAGTGCGCTAAAAACTCGTTCCCGTTCGGCTACTACGGATGCGACCCGCTCAAGTAACTCAGGTTCCGCGTTGATGGATGCGATCGCAGCGGCTTGAGCAAGTGAGGAAACCCCAAACGGCATTGCCGTTTTGCGTAATGCTTGAGTAATTGGTTCCTGCGAAATTGAAAACCCGACCCGTAAACCAGCAAGACCATATGCCTTTGAGAAGGTCCGCAGGATTACAATATTTGAGTGCTCGCGATACAAACGGAGTGAATCACTTCTCTTCTCCTCGGGGACGTATTCGATGTACGCCTCGTCCAGCACAATCACAACCTCGACCGGGACCTGCCTAATAAATTTCTCAAGTTCGTCCCGGTCAACAATTTGTCCCGTTGGATTATTCGGTGAACAAATAAAAATCACTCTGGTTTCTGGAGTAAGTGCATCCAGCATTGCATCGAGGTCATGGGTTTCATCGTCCTTCAACGGAACTTCAATACTGTTCGCACCGGCTATTCCGGTCCAAATGGGGTAGGACTCGAAACTGCGCCACGCGTACATAATGCTGTCGCCAGGACCTGCCGCAGAAGCAATTATCTGTCCACACAGCGCGACGCTTCCCGTACCCAATGAAACGTGTTCGGAAGAAACTTCGAAGTGTCCGGCAATCGTGGCAACAAGTTCACGTGAGAAAGGGTCGGGGTACCTATTGATGTCGGTCACGGCGGCAACAATCGCTGCTTGGACACTGTCCAGCGGTACGTGGTGGCTCTCGTTACTGGAGATCTTGTAAGTGGTGATATCAGTTCGCGCACGCGGACGCTGACCCGCTTTGTACGAAGGCAACGCCTCGAGGTCGGGGCGCAGTCGTGGACCGTGAGTACTCACGGTCCCAATTTAGGGGGTATCGGCTAATCCTTCAACAGCGTGCCGGCGAAATCGGGCACGTAGTGATTGAGCTCCCTCGGTGGGCGAACATGACCGGTAGCTTCCGGACGCTGAGGCAAGGTCAGTTTCTCCAATTCGGGAGTGAAGTAATCGATTGTGCTCAAAAAATGATGAATAGTGTTAAGTCTGGCGACGCGCTTGTCATCGGCTTCAACTACGAACCATGGCGACTCAGGAAGGTCGGTATGAACAAACATTTCGTCTTTGGCTTTTGAGTACTCCTCCCACTTCGTGATCGACCCCCTGTCCATTGGGGAAAACTTCCAACGACGCATAGGATCTTTGATTCGGGATTCGAATCTGCGGGTTTGCTCGGAGTCGCTAATGCTAAACCAATACTTACGCAGAATGATTCCGTCTTCGATCAACATGCGTTCGAAAATGGGGGCTTGGTGGAGAAATCTACGGTGTTCATCGGGCGTGCAGTAACCCATAACTTTTTCAACGCCGGCCCGGTTATACCAAGAGCGATCAAAGAATCGGATCTCTCCGCTGCTGGGCAAATGCCGCACGTATCGCTGAAAATACCACTCGCCTACTTCACGTTCCGTCGGAGCGGGAAGGGCAACAATTTGCGCAAGTCGGGGGTTGAGGTACTGGGTGAACCGCTTGATTGTTGAACCTTTGCCGGCCGCATCGCGCCCCTCGAAAATCACCACGATCCGCTTGCCCTCGACTTTGGTCCACTCCTGCAAAGTCACTAACTCGGCCTGAAGCCTCAAAAGGTGCTTTTCATAGACCGATTTGGGAAACTTTTCACTCACAACTCCACCATAAACGCTCAAATCCCCGAAGTCCTCGCCAATCGGGAATTTCGTTTAGTAACCTAAATAGGTGACTTTGCGTAGACGAGCCCTCTTTGCGTCCGCTGGCGGGCTGGGAATCATCCTGCTTGGCTTCATTTTTGCGATCAGCACCTTCATATCTGTCTCAGGTTCACAGTCGAAAATTAACGACCTACTCACCCCCGCTGCTCAAATGGCAGATTCTCTCCTGCTGGCCCAGACTGCTGCCTCCGGTGACCTAGCGGACTACGTTCTCACCGGTGATGAAGCTCCACTTGCTAGCCACCAAAGTGCTATTTCGACCACAAATGTCATGAGCACCGATTTGTTCGATGTTCTCGCAAATGAAGACCCAGCCCTGATCGCTCTGGTTGAGAAATCGGCATCAACGCAAAGAGCCTGGATCAGCGACGATGCGGAACCGACCTTGACTGCCATGGCTGATGGTAAGCAACCAAAGGCAAGCCGTCTTACCAACAAGGCAAAAGCATGGGCTTCATACGATGCAATGATTTCGGCCACAATTGCGTTACAGGACGAGATAGAACTTCAACGCCAGGAAGCGAGTGACGCCGTTGCCGGAAGCGCGCGAACCTTGGGGCTGCTCCTGATCTTGGGTGGTCTGCTACTGGTTGCCGGATTCATCGGCTACTTCATTTACTTCCAGCGCTGGGTAATTTTCCCTCTTATGGATATCCGAAAGGATCTACAACTCTCGACGCGCGATCCAATGCATACGCATCCGATCGAACCGTTGGGACCACCTGAATTTTCTTCACTGGCAAAAGATGCCGAGTCACTAAGGCGTCAACTCGTCAGTGAAATTGATGAAGCATCAGCTGCGCGCAAAGGACTCACCCAAGATGCCCCCCTGGTTGCCGCGGTCAGAGCTGAGATGCAAGTCAACAGTTCACTGCACTGCCCAGGAATTGCAATCGCTGGTTTGGCAGCCACAGCCGAGGGTGTACTAGCTGGAGACTATTGGGACTACATTCCAATAAGTGACACACGCGTTGCATTAATGATCGCTGATGTTGCAGGTCACGGACCCTCAGCAAATGTGGTTGCGCTCCGGGTCCGGGCAATTATTCGTGCGGCACTGGCGAAGGGGTTCACACTCACCGACGCTATAGAGCTCGCGGCTGAGTCAACTAAACACGATGAATTGTTTGTCACCGTTCTCCTGATTACTGTTGACGTCACAGCTAATGAACTGCAATGGCTCAATGCGGGCCATCCTCCGGCAATTGGGATTACCCACGACAAAGACCTGTTCAGTCTTGACGCAACCGGACCTTTACTTTCATCGCTGGGCGGTGACTGGGAGGTTCGAACGCACCCGTTCGCCCCCGGGGATCTCATTCTCGGCGTGACCGACGGACTCCTCGAGGGTCAGGGCGCCGCCAGCACCGCCGAGGAAACCCAAGCGATTATTCAGATCCTTAGGGGGCTGGATGGTCCAGTTCGCCAAAACCCGGCCGAAATCGTGGAGCGACTTGTCGCTCATGTACGCGAGATTTCCCCACGCTGGAGCAGCGACGACGTGACCGTCGTGGCACTGAGCAGGTTGGAATAACAAGCACCCGTTAGATCCCTTTTCCTTGCCCATGACACAATGTCGAGATGAGAAAACCCACTCGAAACCTACTCGCTTCCCTGATTGCAGTAGCCCTTGTCATCCCCGTCGCTACTCCTGCCCAAGCCGCGCGGATCAAGGATCCATCGGCGAACCTCAAAGGCACCGTTATCCAAGACTCGCTCTTCGGATTGCACGTGAACGGCGCCGAACGTGGCGTCTGGCCCACTATCAATTTCGGGTCGCTTCGGCTGTGGGACAACGCAACTTCCTGGGTCAATATTGAAACATCCAAGGGTGTCTTTGACTGGACCAACCTTGATAGCGTGGTCGCGGATGCAAATAAGAATGGTGTGACTGACATTCTGATGGTTTTGTCGGGAACCCCTACCTGGGCAACCAACCAGCGCAACCCAATCTCCTTACCAGCGCCTAACGCATCCGGGGTGCCAGCAAATATGGCCGACTGGGATGACTGGGTTCGTGCGGTAGCAACCCGATACAAGGGCAAGATCACGAACTACCAACCATGGAATGAAGCAAACCTCAGCACCTTCTACACCGGAACGCCCGCACAAATGGCTGACCTGACCAAGCGTGCTTACGACATTATTAAGAGCATCGATCCAAGTGCGACGATCGTCGCACCAAGTACCGGGCTGCGACTAAATGGTGCACTCAAGAAGTTCTACCCAAAATTTCTCAGGGAACTCAAGGTGCGTAACTGGCCTGTGGATGTCTGGTCTGCTCACACCTATCCGTCATCTTTGGGTACCACTAATGACCGACAGGAACTAGCTAACAAATGGATTGCGCTTCTTAAAGCGGCCAAAGCGCCTAACTTGCCCCTCTGGGACACCGAAAATAACTACGGCCTGGGCGGGCCCGGACCGGACTTTCCCGAGCAGGATATTGAAGGAACCAAAGCAGCAGACTGGACCGCAATGACCTACCTCGATGCACTGCGCCTCGGTGTTTCCCGCGTGTACATGTACCAGTGGGGCCCCTACAACGACCTGTGGGGAATCCAATACAACGATGGAGCTCCCGGTGCAATCGCAATGAACACTTTGCAGGAATGGATTGTGGGAACTACCTACAAGGGTTGCAAAGAGTCCAAGCGTAAAGTCACTTGCAAGTTCGGCACAAGTGGTGGAGTCAATCAGATCGTCTACTCCGAAACCAAGAAGAAGACCTTCAAAGCAGCCAAGCAATACAAGCAAATGTGCCAACTTGATGGAATGGGAGTCTGCTCAGCAATACCTGCAAATCGCAAGGTGCGCACTAAAGGCCCGGTTCTTCTCAAAAGGTAGCGCTCTTTACTTATTGAGGGCCGGTGCGTTAATCGTACCGGCCCTCGTTTTTTGCTAGGCCAATTCAGACACCGCTGCGTCAAACAACGCGGTATGTAACTCAACGTCCGCTGCACTTGTTGTGGGACACATCAAGGCCATATTGTGAAACGGCGTGAGCAGTACCCCCCGGTTACTCATAAATAGGTGCAGGTATTCCTCGATGTCGGCGTCATATGCTGCGGCTGACTCGCTTCCAGTGCGTGGACCCGGAGAAACGAATCGGTATTCCGCGCGTGCACCAAGTTGCGCAATTGACCAAGGGACGCCGTACCTCACTAAGACCTTCTCGACGCCCTCGCGAAACAATGTCGCCATGGCAATCATGTGGTCAAAAGCGGCAGGTGTCAGCACTTGACCCAAAGTTGCGCGCATGGCCGCAGTGCTCAGAACATTGCCTGCAAGTGTTCCACCGACACCGCCGACATCGACAAGATCTGAGTCCTCAGCGGCGTTGATTGCGTCAGCAACTTCTCGAGTTAGGCCGTAAGCACCGCTAGGGATCCCCCCGCCAATACTTTTACCGATCACCAAAATGTCAGGTTGTAGGTGCCACGCTTTGGTGCAACCACCCCAACCGGCCGAAATTGTGTGTGTTTCATCAATGAGAAGTAGTGCAGCGTATTTAGTGCATAACTCTCGTAGACCAGACATGAATCCCTGCTCTGGTAGGACAATCCCAATATTGGTGAGAGCAGGTTCGGTGATCACAATCGCGACATCACCGTGGGCGAGGGCACGCTCCACTGATTCAAGATCGTTGAACTCCGCGACTCGGGTCGTTTCGGAAATGGGAACTGCCGGCCCCACATTTCCCTCGCGTAAAATTGCTGAGCCCTCTGGGCCGGTGCGGACGAGGGTTTCGTCGACTGCGCCGTGATAGCAATGGGAAAAAGCGAGCACTTTGTCTTTTCCTGTAACCTGGCGGGCAATACGCAGTGCCCACCGATTCGCATCCGTTGCGGTCAAACTAAATGACCAGAGCGGTAATCCGAATCGACGTGTGAGTTCAGCGGCCACCCATTGTGCGTCCGCGTTTGGCATCATGGTTGTGATGCCACCCTCGACACTTATGCGTTGATGAACCGCTGTGACAGTTGGCTCTGGTGAGTGACCCGCCATGGCGCCCGTATCACCCAAGGAGAAATCAACATATTCGTTTCCATCAACATCGACGATTCGATTCCCGCGGGCAGAGTGCAAGTAGAGTGGATAACCGCCAGACCATTTGTTCATCCAAGTCATGGGCACCCGACCAAAAAGGTTGTCTGCCTCGGAGTACAACCCACGAGATCCAGTGGTGCGTGACTCATGCGAAGAGCGTTCCCGCTGCACAAGTTCAACGAGTTTTTTACGGTCAATTGACATGTGCAGCTCCTCAATCGGTTCAGGGTGATACTAGTGGCCGATATTAAGTGTTCCGCTCAATCGATCATGGAATTCCGCGCTTTTCTCGTTGAATCCCACGATCGCAACACTCTTGTGGCGACGGGCATACTTACTCACCACCGCGTCAAGGGTTGCAACAGTTGACGCGTCCCACACGTGGGCTTGGGTTAAGTCAATAATCACTAGATCTGGATCTTCTGTGTAATCGAATAGGTAGACCAAATCATTACTTGATGCGAAGAACATTTCCCCGTGCACTTGGTAACGCACCACGTCAGCACCCGTTTCCGGATCAATTTCAAGGACTCGATCCATGGAAACGAGGTGGGCAACGCGCCTGGCGAACAGAACAGTCGCGGTGACAACTCCCACTCCTACACCGATTGCAAGATTGTGGGTAATGAGCGTTGCTAAAACGGTGGACAGCATCACGGTCGTTTCACTCTTGGGCATCGCCAAAATTGTTCTCATGCTATGCCAATCAAACGTTGCATATGCGACCACAATCATTACTGCAACCAGTGCGGCCATGGGGATTTCTGCTACCACCTCACCCAATGACACCACCAAGATTAACAGGAATACACCTGCAAGGAATGTGGAGAGTCGGGTTCGAGCACCCGAACGAACGTTGATCATGGTTTGACCGATCATTGCGCAACCACCCATTCCACCGAAGAATCCGGTGACAATGTTTGCAACGCCCTGTCCCCATGACTCGCGGGTCTTATCTGAGTGAGTGTCCGTGATGTCATCCACTAATTTCGCGGTCATCAAAGACTCCATGAGACCAACTAATGCAATCGCAAATGCGAATGGCGCGATGATCATAAGAGTTTCGATAGTGAACGGGACGCTTGGAATGCTCAGGAAAGGCAGGCTATCTGGCAACTCACCTTGGTCACCAACACGCGGAACATCAATATTCATCAGAACAACGGTCAACGTGATCAGAACAACGGCGACGAGTGGTCCCGGAACTGCATTCGTGATGCGTGGCATCACAAAAATAATCCCGACTCCAATAATGACCATGGGGTACACCACCCACGGGACGTCGATCAGATACTGGAACTGCGCCGAGAAAATGAGGATCGCAAGAGCATTAACAAAACCAACCATCACGCTACGTGGGACAAAGCGCATCAAGCGTGCGACGCCAGCAAACGCCAGTAGGACTTGGAAGATCCCACCCAGAATCACTGCCGCCACCAAATACTCCAAACCGTATTCACGCGCGAGCGGCGCAACAACTAACGCAATCGCTCCCGTTGCGGCAGAGATCATGGCTGGTCGACCACCGGTAAAGGCAATCGTTACCGCCATGGTGAAGGAAGCAAAAAGCCCTACTCGTGGATCAACCCCCGCCAAGATCGAAAACGAGATTGCTTCGGGGATAAGGGCAATAGCCACAACCAGTCCCGCGAGAATCTCGGTTCGAGCCACTTTAGGAGAAAGCCAGACAGGACGACGTGATGAAGAAATAGTTAATGACACTTGCTGAACTCTAACTACCCAAGGGCACACTTCCTAATTGGTCGCCAGTACTTACTGGGCATGTGTCCAATTACCAGCGAGAAATGCCGGAATTTGCACACATTTTTTCTCTAAATGGGGCTCCGAATCAACATCAGCGCGGGCGACGTTGATCAAGGTTGCACGTACTGCTCGTTCGTGAGCGGTGTACGCGCACGCACAAGGGTTGCGATTCGCCCGCGCGTAGACCCGGTCTGGCCTCGTCGGCCCCGACTGCGCGCTCACTCTTCGGGCGGTTGCTCGCACACCACCAGCGCGTCTACCGCAACCGCACCATTGCGTCCGAGAATCAGCGGGTTGATATCTGCCTCGATAATGCTCGGGTGGTCAATCGCGAGTCGCGAAAGCACCAACACCGTGTAGACGATGGCGTCGAATGTCTCCTCGGTGGTGAGTTTGGCGATTCCTGGTGCTTTGCGCACTAATCGGACGGCCTGATCGTGGGTGACCGGAGCTAGTGAGGATGCGGTCAACGACAGCGCTTCGGCGTAGCGTCCGCCAATACCCACGGCGATAACCGGTCCATATTGTGGATCGCGAGTCATCCCGCAGATCACTTCTGGGCCCGCGGCGATCTCCTGCGCCACCAGTACCGAGCCTCCGAAGGCTTGTGTGGCAACGGCCACTTCTTCGGCCGAGTCAAGTCCCAAAGCCACCCCGCCCAAACTTGCCTTATGGGCCGGGCCGTTCATCTTCACCACGACCGGGAAGCCCAGTTCCTGTGCCGCTTTAACCGCCGCCTCGGGTCCTTCTGCGATTCGACGGTCGGCCATCGGAATCCCGTAGCGTTCCATGATCTCGGCGGAAACATGCTCACTGAGCGCGCCAGGACTCAGTAGGTCAGATAGATCCACTTCTTCGTGCGGATCAAGGTCTTTACTGGTGAACGGATGCCACATCGATACTGCCGCCAAAGCCTCGACGGAGGCCCGGGTGCCGCGCAGCAATGCAACACCATTGGAAGCGGCAAAGTTCGCGATTCGGCGGGGCGGGTCCGTGACGTGCACTGTGGCTACTGCCGGGAAGATCCGGCGATCCTTCGTGGCCTGCGCCAGGCCGCGGACGATGGCTAGGCACCACTCATTGTCCACGTCTCCTCGGTACTGAGTGATGTCCACTTGTGCGAGCAAAATGTCAAACTCGCTCGAGTGGGCCATGAGTTCTAACGATTCAGGGAAGACCACCTCGGTGTCATCGACCATCCAAGCGTCCAGTGGGTTTTGGGGGTTCACGAAATTCGGGAACCGCTCTTGCAGTGACGCCACGAGTTCGTACGGCATTGGCGGGAATTCCAACCCGGTTGGCTCTGCGGCATCAGCCAACATTCCGCATTCACCACCAGACTCGGAGATGGCACCCAAGCGAATACCCGACGGCCACTTGGGTTGGCCGAGAATCTCCAACGCCTCCATGAATGTTGAGGTGTCGGTCACTTCGATGCCACCATGGTGGTGGACGAAGTTGGTGAACGCAATACTTGAACCCACCATTGCGCCGGTGTGGGCCAGGGCGGTTTGTGCGGCAATCCGCGAACGTCCTACTTTCATACACACCACCGGTTTTCCAGCTTCCGCGCAAGCGCGAAGGGCATCGGCGAAAGCTTCTGGCCGGCGGACCGTTTCGACGAACAGACCGATCGCCTTAGTCTCGTCATCTTCAACGAGCCCCATGAGCAGGTCAGCGGCGTCGCGGTTTCCCTCAGATCCGGTTGAGAACACGGCTCGGAATCCGATTCGTGGTCCGCAATTCAACATCGCATCAGCAATAGATCCGGACTGGGCAATCACCGAGACGTGGCCGCGGCGAAAAGATTTCGGAACACTCGACACATACAGTGAACCGCCATTGGGCACTGCCATGCCCATGCAGTTGGGACCCAAGATGGCGGCGTCGTAGGAGTCGGCAAGTTCGATAACTTGGGCTACGACTTCCGTGGATCGGGCGCCAGCTTCCGTGCCGAGTCCAGGAATGACGAAAGCTCGGATGCCGAACTCGAGTGCCTCACGCACCAACTCCAGGACCACCTCGTGCCCCACGAGCATGAACGCGCATTCGGGTTTCTCCGGCAGTTCCGCCACGCAGGTGTAGACGTCCTCGCCAAGAATCGAATCCCCAGAAGGATGAACCAAGTACGCCTTGTTTCGACCGGCGATTGCCTCAGCAACTACGGTGGACCGCCGTGCGTTGGCACCAACGACAACTACCGAATCTGGATCGATCAATCCCTTGACGTTGCGATGCGCGATGCGCTCGGGTGCTGGCAACAAATACTCAACTGTGCTCATGGTGCTCCTTGGGTGCCGGCGATCACGGATAACTGAATGCACCAGACATGAGAGCGCTCCAGTTGTGAGAGGCACCGGTGACGGGAGAGGTAAGAACGACGCTGTAAGGCATGAGCCGGCTGTGGCAGCCTAATCCGGATTCGAACTGTGCACAAGAGTTGCCACCGCTAGGCTTTATCGTATGTATTCCATCTACGCCGCCGGCATAAACCCAGACGATCCGCTTTCGGTATTAGAGATCGGAGAAGTCGAACCGAAACCGACGCCACACGAGTGGGTCGACGTCGAGGTCAAGGCGATGAGCCTTAACCACCACGACGTTTGGGCCCTTCGCGGACAGGCCCTGCGTGCGGAACAGGTCCCGATGATCTTGGGAACCGATGCCGCCGGCATCGCCCCCGATGGAACGCGTGTGGTTGTCCATGCGGTGATCGGAACACCGGTGCGTGGTGACGAAACCTTGGATCCAAAGCGTTCACTACTCAGCGAGGTCTACCCCGGCACCTTCGCTGAACGGGTTCGCGTACCGGCCAGCAACCTAATCCCGCTGCCCGAAAGTATGAGCTTTGAGGAGGCATCCTGTTTGCCGACCGCTTATTTGACCGCGTACCGAATGCTGTCCACCAAATCGGGAACCCAACCGGGAGACACTGTGCTGATCCAAGGCGCAGGTGGTGGTGTCTCCACCGCCGCAATCGTGCTGGGTAAAGCCATGGGACTGCGGGTGTGGGTGACCTCGCGCGATACAGACAAAGGTGAGTGGGC
>DEZY01000170.1:0-9647 GCA_002365735.1 Actinobacteria bacterium UBA3120 | reverse complement strand
GACCTCGCGCGATACAGCCAAAGGTGAGTGGGCAAAGACCATCGGTGCAGATGAAGCATTCGAGGTAGGTGCGCGCCTCCCGGACAAAGTTGACGCCGTGATTGAAACGGTGGGCGAAGCTACGTGGGATCACTCCCTG
This sequence comes from Actinobacteria bacterium UBA3120, assembly GCA_002365735.1. Lineage (GTDB taxonomy): Bacteria > Actinomycetota > Actinomycetes > S36-B12 > S36-B12 > UBA4592. The sequence continues at coordinate 9,508 of DEZY01000170.1, read as the reverse complement.
AAGTCCCTGCGCCCCGGCGGCACGATCGTGGTGTCCGGTGCGACATCCGGAGCGATGCCACCATCGCAATTGAACCGGATCTTCTTTCTGCAATTGCGGGTCGTCGGGTCGACCATGGGAACCAGCGAGGAGTTCAGTCGCCTCCTGGCGCTGCTCGCTGAATCCGGCGTCCGCCCGATTATCGATCGCACTTTGCCGATGGACTCCGCGCGCGAGGGTTTCTCGGCGATGATCGAGGGATCCATGCGCGGCAAGATCGTGATGACGCGCTAGCTATGAACGTGGGAAACTACCGGGTCCGCTACCGGGATGTCTACTCCGCGGGGGTCGTGCTCAACTCCCGCTTCCTAGACATCTGTGATGAAGCCTTCACCGAATACTTCCGGGCCCTGGGTTTGCCACCGGAGGCTTTGTACGCGGTGCCTTTTAATGGTGCCCTCGGTCACATGGACGCGACCTACCGGTCAACCGCAACGATCGATGACGTTCTCGACTTGGACGTACGGTGCGATCATGTGGGTAATACGAGTCTGGTGCTGACCTACTCGATCACCCGAGACGGCGAGGCGGTCTTCACCGGGACCGCGCGGTACGTCAACATCGATGATTCCGGACAGCCCATACCGGTTCCTGCCGCTGTGCGTTCCGCAGTGCACACACGCTAGTGGCAAACTCGGATCCCGCGAATAAGGCAGACTTTCGCCATGGCTAAGACCACTCATCAGGATTCTTTCGATCACATCCGTCAATTAATGGGTGACTTTTCCCGAGATCGGGACTGGGAACAGTTTCATGACCCGAAGTCACTTTTATTGGCACTGGTGGGTGAGGTCGGTGAACTTGCCGAGCTTTTTCAATGGCTCCCCGCTGATCAAGCAAAAGACCTGGTAGCGAAACCAGAATTGCATCAGCGGGTGGGAGAGGAAATGGGGGACATCATCCTGTATCTCGTCCGGTTAGCCGATGTATTGGAGATCGATCTCGGTAAAGCCACCACGGATAAGTTCGATTCCGTTGTGGAGCGCTTTCCCACTGAATCTGTCAAAGGCCACGCACCTACAAAGGATTGATTGCGCCTTGGTCCTCTTACTTGGTGCCAAATTGGATATTTTCCCGCGCGATCGGGATAGACCCGTTAGCGAGGCCGGTTGAGACTGGGGGGTACCGACTGGTACCAATTAAGGAGAAGCCACATGGTCAAAGCAATTCTTGACGGCAAAGATTTCAAACTCGGACTTTTTTCACCCAATTGCTCGGGAGGGATGGCGGTAACCAAGGCACCTGATCGCTGGAGTGCCAGCTGGGATGACAATCTGCGCCTCGCCCAGATCGCTGATGAAGTCGGAATTGACTTTCTCCTGCCCATAGCTCGATGGATCGGTTATGGCGGCGAAACCAATTTCCACGGCTCAGTGCTCGACCCCACCGTGTGGGCGGCAAGCCTGCTGGCGAGCACCAAACGAATCTCGATATTTGCAACAATCCATACCGCCTACAACCATCCGGTTGTAGCGGCAAAACAAATGGCGACCGTCGATCAAGTCGGCAAAGGGCGAGCCGGACTCAATGTTGTTGCCGGGTGGAATAAACCCGAATACGAAACATTTGGAGTAGACCTACCCCAAGACCATGATGACCGCTATGCGCTAGCCCAAGAATGGTTTGACATCGTCAAAAAGATTTGGACGACTGAAGGATCCTTTGACTGGGATGGCAAGTTCTTCCAATTGCAGCACGTGGAAAGTTTGCCCAAGCCCTATGACGGCATGGTTCCGATTCTGAATGCCGGATCTTCCAAGCAAGGCCGAGAATTTGCTGCACGGAATGCGAACTTCGTTTTCACAATTGTTGGCGGGCCCGAGGATGGTGCGGAGGTTGTCAAAACTGTGACTACCCAGGCCAAAGAAGAATTCCACCGCCAGGCCGGTGTATTTACGTTGGGGTATTGCGTGGTTCGACCAACTGAAAAAGAAGCAAACGACTTTTTGCACTACTACGCGGAGGAGAATGCCGACTGGGATGCCGTGGACAATCTGATGACCCTTCAAGGCATGCATGCTCAGTCATTTACACCCGAGATGCTGTCCATGTTCCGCAATCGCTTTGCCGGAGGACACGGTTCCTGTCCGATCATCGGAACACCGGATCAGGTAGCTGACGAAATCGAGAGATTCGCCAAGGCAGGTTTCGGTGGAATGACACTGTCGTTCTTTGACTACGCCGCGGAACTTCCGTATTTTGCAGAGGAAGTCCTCCCACGACTTGAAGCTAAAGGAGTTCGCCTCCCTCGCTAAATTGTGACTGATCGGGGAAACCTTTGAATAGCACACGGACTGCCCGCAGAACACCTAAAATCTCCTTAAGACATCACGGTTGCCCTAGGTGGGACGCGAGGAGGTTTCAGGTGCCAAATTCGATGGCTCCGGTATTTAATCTGACGAGCACCCATGCCACAGTTCTGCGCGACGAAGTTGCGCGGCGAACAACGCCCCACGAAATATTCACGCGTGAGTCGTCCCTGAACGGCAAAGTAGCGATGGTCACCATGCCTACTTCTCGCTTCGTATTCGTGAGATACGGGGGGAACGTGACTGTCGAGGCTCCTCCTACTGGCGACCGAGTAGTCGCCACTATTCCACTAGGGCCCATGGGTGTGAGCCGCGACTATCACGTCAAGCCTGAAAAGTTCGCGAGTGGTTTCCTGCTTTCCCAATCCAACGTGACGGTCATGAATCCAGACCCTTGGGCTGGTGCACTGATAATTGCGAGTGATCAGGAGAAACTACACACACAGAAAATCAAAGTCCTCGGTGAGTCACATACCGAAAATTCCAGGCTGGGCACTAATTCCGATCTTGGCATGGCGGCTGGGAACCAGTGGCTCACTCACACCTGCCGTAGTTTGTGGAATTTGGCATCAGCGATTCCTGCTGAAACACCGGTACTAGTGGTGGAAAATTTTCTACAAGTAATGGAAGACAACCTGCTCAACGCACTCATTCTGGCTGTCGAAAACTCAACGGCACCGTCTACAGTTGACGGACATCGCGGTCGAATAATTATTGACTGGATAGACACTCATTTTAGTGAGCCGCTTACTGTGGCTGATCTTGCTGCCGCAGTGGCTCTGAGCGTTCGTCAGCTTCAAGCTTGCGTTCAAGACCAATTCTCGATGACTCCGATTGAGCTGCTCACAGATGTGCGACTGTCAAAACTACACAGCGCCTTACTTACTTCTGATTCTGATCAACGCACAGTGGCATCACTGATGTACAGCGTTGGCTTCACGCACTTGGGGCGTACTTCGCAAATATATCGGGAAAAATACGGGGAGAGCCCTAGTCACACTCTTAAGCGAAGTATGCATGGCTAACCCGCCAAAGATTTCGGTGATCTACTACTCGGCTACCGGAAATGTCGCTCGGCTCGCTCACGAAATTGCACGAGGTGCGGAAAGTATTGGCGCAGAGATTCGCCTCAGACACGCGGAGGAAACCGCGCCCGCCGAAGCGATCGCACGTAATCCTGGCTGGCAGGAGTTTGCTGACCAACCTGGCGACCCACTTGCCCAGCTCGAGGACCTTGTCTGGGCAGATGGCATCGCTTTGGGGTCCCCCACCAGGTTCGGCGGTCCAGCGAGCCAACTCAAAGCTTTTCTGGATACTTCCGGGGGGCTATGGGCGCAGGGTGCTTTTTACAACAAAGTGGGAACCGCCTTCACTAGTGCCTCAACCCAGCACGGCGGGCTCGAATCAACGATTCTCGCGATGAACAATATTTTTTACCACTGGGGAACGCTGATCATGCCACTCGGATACCCTGATGAACAGGTGCGCAAATACAGTGGGAACCCTTACGGCGCATCTCATTACGCATCCAGTCGCAATGCTGGGAACACTTCCCACCTGGCAGCGGCATTTACCCAAGGAAAGCGGCTGGCACAGGTGTCAGCGGCTTGTCGAAATATGGAGAACACGTGACCCAAGGAATTCAAGTAGTGGCAATCGGTGGAACAACGCGTCCGAATTCATCGAGTGAAAAAGCACTGCGAATTGCCGCTCAAGCAGCTAAAGATGCCGGAGCGCAGGTGAGTTTCATCACCGGGACTGACCTGTTAATGCCCATTTACGACACCCAAAGTACCGAGCGCGCAGCGGAATCTCTTCACCTGATTGAGCGGATTCGACACGCAGATGGTGTGCTGATTTCCAGTCCTGGCTACCACGGCGGGATGAGTGGTTTGATCAAGAATGCAATCGACTACCTCGAGGATCTTTCCGGTGAGAGGCGTCCCTATCTTGATGGGCGCGCCGTCGGATGCGTGGCTGTCGCACATGGGTGGCAAGCGTCCGTAACAACACTGCATCAGTTGCGACAAATCACCCATGCACTCCGGGGTTGGCCGACTCCCATGGGGGCAGCGGTCAACACTGCGGAAACCCAATTCAGTGCAGACGGGACTCTTGAGGATCTCGCAGCCCATGCCGCGCTCACGCGAGTCGGTACTCAGGTTGTAGATTTTGCCGAAGCATTCACGGCTCATCGAAACTAATAGCTTCTCAATTCATCCTTATTCTCTGATCTAGGCCTGCAAAGATGGACTGAAAATGCATGTGCGCAGCGGATCCGTCGAGCCTCGAGCAACTAAGCCGACTTAGAAGATTCTCTTTTTAAATTGATGGCCATTTGCTGATGCAGGATTCCCGCATACGTTTCTACGGGACCCTCTAGGTGCCACCCTAGATACTCGAAGAATCGAACATTGGGCAATTGGATATGCGCGTGCATGACCAACCCACCATTAGCTGACGCTTGAGCAACCGCCTCTTGCACAAGTTCAAAACCAAGTCGAGAAGAGCGGTCCGCCTTGAGAACCGCAAGCCGATCCCCCTGCCATTGCTCGCACCCCACGTCAAGGGGGTACAGGCGGACCGCACCCACGGTCCGCCCATTTATGAGACCAATCAGGTGGATCGTGCTCGGGTCGCTATCGCGAGTGTCCTCGTCCGTGTCCGTGAAGATTCCTTGCTCATCAACGAATACGTCGTATCGAATGTCAAAATGCTCACGTCGGCGCAGGCGATCATCAACAGTCACAATGCTGGTGATGTCTCCCTGACGTCCACTAGTTTTGGTCAAGAATTATCCTTATGAAGGGATTATCGGTCAATGATTTGCAAGGGAATCATTGAATTTTTACGCGGCTCAAGTGAGGCAAGCCCAGAGCATGCTTGGCAGCGGGCACATCCCGCTTTTGCAGTGGTGGCGTCCATCCCACGCATGGACATGTACGCCTGCACTCTGCGATAGATGGGTTCAACGTACTCACGCGATGGGGAAGCCCAATCTTCCATCAGCGACCCGGCGACCGGTTTAAGTGGCACCATAAACGGATAGACGCCTAAATCAATAGCTCGCTTAGCGCCGGCTATGGTGATTTCTGGGTCTTCACCCATTCCGAGGATGACGTACGTCGAGACCTGACCTTCACCAAAAACGGCAACCGCACGTTCCCACGCAGCAAAGTACGACTCAATTCCGGTAGCAGCCTTTGCCGGGGCAACCCGCGCCAGGACCTGCGGATCAAAAGTCTCGACATGTATTCCCACCGAATCGATCCCCATATCGCCAACTTCGTTGATCACATCAAGCTTTAATGGGGGCTCAAATTGAACCTCGACGGGTAGCCCACTGGCCTCTTTGACGGCCTGCCCACATTTTGCCACATAGCGAGCTCCGCGATCTACCCCGCGCGAACTTCCCGTTGTCAAAGTCGCATCAACAGCGCCATCAAGTTCCTTAGCAGCCACGGCAACTTCAGCGAGCATCTCTGGAGTCTTCTTGACGATTGTCCGCCCAGAGTCAAGTGACACGCCGATCCCACAAAAAGTGCATTGGTCAGCGTTACCCCAATATGCACATGTTTGGACGACAGTGCTCGCCAGCGAATCCAAGTGAAGGAGTGCGATTTTCTCGTACGAGATCCCGTCTGCGGTGGTGAGATCGTAGAAACGCGGCCTACGCTCGGCGCGTGCCGACGCTACGCGAAGCAGCCCACGGTAAATTCCGTAGCCGTCGTCCTCAGCTTTGAGTAGGTACGGAGAATCCTGAGAGGTCGAATTCCCAGTCGGAGCCGTCACCGGATAGCCTTCGATCCACAGCATTCCCGCGTCTGTGGGACCGGCGCCACCTGTTCGACGCTCCATCTCTGCCTCGACCCGTAAACCACGGGCCTGAACGTCCATGATCAGGCTACTGACATCCCATGAACCGGGTTGGCCCGAGATAACTCGGCCATCTGCCTCGATGGATTCATAGACTCTCGCGTAATCCAAAGTGTCAAGCACTGCCTCTCCCCTCGCCTGTGATGCACATGTCACTCCACTACGCCCCACATTATAGGAGAAGATTTGTGTCTGAAAGTGGAAACAGAAAAATCTGTCCACGACTTGACAATTACCCCATATCCGCGCGTATCGCCTCAGCTTCGTCCAGCCATTCCTGACGATTGTTCATTTCCAACACCAGCGAAGCCTCTAATTGGCTCCCCGGATAAACCTCGATCCGGAAAATGGGAGACCCTGTGGCCTGGTCCACATCGACTGAGCGCACCAGTCGGGTCCCGGAGCTCAAATGAAGGTCAACCCACTGATGGGACATGGCGAATCCGAGTGTTCCGTTGTCCGGGGTTTGAATGGGCGCCCATTTCTCGCCAGCTGCCCTGGCGCGGTCAGTGATCATCTCTGCCTCGTCATCAACACCCTGGGCAAGCAAGACGCGGTAATGCTGGGCCAGCGCCGCATCTACTATGAGTTGGTCATCAAGATTGGTCAAGACAATTCCCTGGCTACTGGCCACACCGTGGAGTCGGGCAAGTGCAGGGACGCGAATACTCGCCAGATCATTGACATTTAGGGCTCGCTCAGAAAGGAAATCTCCGAGCAGTCCAACGAGGCGGACCGAGCGCTGATAGATGTCTGGGTCAACTAGGGCCAACGGGTAAAGCTGTCGTTCCGCTTCAGTGAATCGGACAACCAGGGCCGCCAATGCGTCGCCACTGTCCAGACCTGCGGGGGGCACTTCATTCATTTCCATCGCCTCATTCTCCACCGGCACACTATATTTACTATAGTATGATCTCTCTGTCGGATAAAGTATGTCCGGGGATTCCCTTAAGTGCACCCGAGCCGAAAGGAAATGTACATTGATGCTTTCCACACCGGCACCTTTGGCTGTCGTTGCCCTGGGAGGAAATGCAATCACACGTGAGGGGCAGGGCGGGACATACCCCGAAATGCTCGCCAACTGCCAAGAAATGGCCGCGTCCGTGTGCGCACTGCGCGAAGCCGGTTGGCGAGTGGTGATCACACATGGAAATGGCCCGCAGGTGGGAAACCTGGCTATCCAGCAGCATGCCGGATCCCCTGAGGTGCCTGGCCAGCCGTTATTTGCGCTGGGAGCAATGACCCAAGGTTTAATTGGGCACCTGATCCAAATGGCGCTGCTCAGTACCCACCATCAACAACTCGGACCGGTAGTTGGAGTTGTTACTCACGTGATCGTTGACAGGCAGGACGAGGCCTTCGATCGGCCGTCGAAACCTATCGGTCCTTTTTATTCACTTCACGAGGCCCAGGCGCGTTCAGCCCTCACTGGGCATCCGATCGTTGAAGATTCTGGGCGCGGGTACCGCATTACCGTTCCATCACCTCGCCCGCAAGCAATTGTGGAAGGGGACGCAATATCCAGACTCTCAAAGGATGGGTATCTAGTCGTCGCTGGCGGTGGCGGTGGGATCCCTCTCGCAGAACATGATGGGACACTCGTGGGAATCGAAGCTGTAGTCGACAAGGATCGGAGTGCCGCTTTACTCGCCACATATCTTGAGGCTGACGCTCTCCTTCTCGTCACCGGTGTCGAATGCGTCCTCGCGGACTTCGGGAAACCTACCGAAAGAGAAATTCATTTGGCGGATGCAGCACAAATGCGGGAGTACGCAGGGCAGGGGCAATTTCCTGCCGGCAGCATGGGCCCCAAGGTCGAGGCTGCTCTCGACTTCATCGATGCTAGTGATGGCTACGCCGTTATAACCGACGCCTCGTCGATGGCCTCAGCATTAGGAAAAGGTAAAACGCCTGGGACCCGGATCGTTCGAGAGATCCGCGGGTTACCAAGACAGGGAGCTCTTGCGTGACTCTCATATTTACTATCAACATGTACCCAGACACTTATCTTGACTCGGTGCTGCAGATGTCGGGAACGCGGGAGATGGAGCAGTGTGAGGGAGTCCAGTGGGCTTCGGCGGCGATGAGCACGGTGGCGAACGTCGAGACACTTATTTCCCGGGGATTCCCCAGCGCCGAACTCACGGGGGCTGGCCCCGGTGACCTATTTATCGCAGTTGAATCCGTTGATCCCAGCAGTGGAGAAATTGCAATCGAAAGCGCCCACCAGGTGATGTTTGCCGCCCGCAATGAAGCTAATCCGATGGTGGAGGAGTCCCCTACTTCCCTAGATGAGGCGCTCACTCGTCAACCAAACTCAACTATCGCCATTATCTCGGTGCCAGGGGAGTATGCATCTCTCGAAGCACATAAAGCCCTGACCAAGGGTCTAGATGTTCTTCTTTTCAGCGACGGGGTCACCCCCGAAGATGAGATCGCCCTCAAGGATCATGCCGCCGCTCGGAACCTTCTCGTAATGGGACCTGGAGCCGGGACTGCTTCCCTTGCGGGTACCGGACTGGGCTTTGCAAACGTTGTGCGCCAAGGACCTGTAGGTGTGGTAGCCGCAGCGGGTACTGGAGCCCAGGAAGTGATGGCTCTGCTTCACCGCTGGGGTATCGGCGTGTCTCACGTGATCGGTCTTGGCGGTCGCGACCTCAGTGACGAGATCGACGGGCGCATGGCCCGACTTGCCATTCATGCCTTGCGAAACGATCCGCAGACCGAGGTTATTCTTTTCGTGTCCAAACCTCCCAGCCAGCGCGTTGCTAGAGAGGTCATGGCTCTGGCTGACGGTTCACCAATGGTTGCAGCCTTTATGGGTATAGATATGACCACTGTCACTCCGCCGGGTGTGATACTCGCCAACACTCTCGAATCTGGCGTACTGCGCACTTTGGAGGTCCTCGGTGAGTCGCTCCCTGACACCTCGGCCATAGCGGGTCCGGATGTTGCCTCAGCCTTGGCCAAGATTTCGGCAGATCGCACACTGATCCGGGGTCTCTACTCCGGTGGAACCCTGTGCTACGAGGCTCTTGTTATTCTTGCCGAAACCTTTACGTCACCGGTGTATTCCAACACTCCTATCGATAAGAAACTCGGTATGCCCGCCCCTGTTAACTGCAGCACGCTGCTAGATCTCGGTGAGGAGGAGTACACGCGGGGGCGACCACATCCGATGATCGACCCGGTCGCACGCGTAGAATTTTTGGAAGAAGCAGGTGCGGACCCTCAGGTTGCCGTTATTCTGATGGACCTAGTCCTGGGGCATGGAGCTCACCCTG
>DEZY01000143.1:6022-8251 GCA_002365735.1 Actinobacteria bacterium UBA3120 | reverse complement strand
GTTGCCGCAGCAGTGTTTGATAACGCTGGCTGGGCGGTCCTGCTTATCTCACTCTTCACCGCGCTGATCTTGGCCTTGGCTGCTAATACCGCATTTATTGGCTTTCCTGTCATGGGTTCAATCCTCGCGCGCGACGGCTACCTTCCGCGACAACTTCACACGCGCGGTGATCGCCTAGCGTTCAGCAATGGAATTCTAGCCCTCGCTGGATTGGCAGTGCTACTAATTAGTGCATTTCAAGCCGATGTAACGCGACTAATTCAGCTGTACATTATCGGGGTCTTTATCGCATTTACCTTGAGTCAATTAGGGATGATCCGGCATTGGGGCAAGGTGCTAAAAACGGAGATCGACCACAGAGAGCGTCAACGCTGTCTTCGTTCACGAGTGGTGAATGCAATCGGATTCATCATGACTGGCGCCGTATTGGGAATCGTGGTGTTAACAAAGTTCACGAGCGGCGCATGGGTCGTGATCGCCGCCTTACCCATAATTTTTTATGGCATGTTGCGAATCAATCGGCATTACGAAAAGGTGCGCAGAGAGTCATCCACTCTTGAAACTGATCATGTGATGTTGCCGGCTCGAGTACACGCCCTCGTCTTGGTCTCCAAAATTCACAAACCAACTTTGCGTGCAATTGCATACGCGCGCGCTACTCGACCCACGCTAATTGAGGCTGTTACCGTCAACGTCGATGATGCCGAGACACAACAATTGCACGAGGATTGGGTCCGTCGCGATATTCCGGTGACTTTGCGAATATTGGATTCGCCTTACCGCGAAATTACTCGACCGATTATTGACTACGTCAAGGAAATTCGAACGAAATCACCCAATGATCTGATCGCAGTTTTTGTACCGGAATACGTTGTGGGACATTGGTGGGAGCAGGTCTTGCATAACCAATCGGCGCTGCGACTCAAGGGTCGATTGCTGTTCTCCAATTCAGTAATGGTGATTAGCGTTCCTTGGCAGCTTGAGTCAAGTGAAAACAGTGTCGATAATGAGTTCTAAGCCAATGCTGAATGTCGGCGATCACTACACTGCCGAGATTGGAAAAATAGCCCACGGGGGTCACTTTGTGACCCACGTCGAGGGTTGTGTTGTTTTTGTCCGTGGAGCCATGACCGGCGAACGAGCAAAAATCTTGGTCACTCACAAGAGGCAGAAAGTCTATTTTGGAGTTGTTCAAGAGATTTTGGAAGCGTCTCAATATCGGGTTGATCCAAGTTGTGCTGCGAGTGCGCAATGCGGGGGTTGTGACTTTCAATACGTCGACTACGCGCATCAACGGGTTCTGAAAACAAGGGTGCTTAAGGATTCTTTAGAACGTTTCGCCCAATTGCAGGCAAGCCAGGTTGAGAAGATCGTGGGCGAGGGGGTAATTGAACTAAGCGGTGACGGGGGTTTAGGTTGGCGAGCCCGAGCCAGATTCGAGTGGAATGACGAATGGCAGATGCATCGATATCGTAGTGACTTGTTGGTGAATACGCCGTTGTGTACGACGGTAACTAAAGAAATTGCGCAGGAACTTTCGCGGCTGCATTCGGCTGGGGGAGTAACAAGGGGCGAATACACATTTGCCCAAGGTTCCGCAGGGGTCAGTGTGGTTGGACCGACGGGCCATATCGCTGGCCCAGAGATGGTCACCAGGGAATTTGCCGGGATGCAGTGGGAAACGGATATCAAGGATTTTTGGCAAGCAAATAGGGCGCTGCTCCTAGTCGCGCAGCAAGCAATCATTGACTCTGGTGCCCCGCGGTCCGGGGAAGACTGGTGGGATCTGTACGGGGGCGCGGGGGTATTTGCGCGGGTGCTCTCGCTCGGGCTCGGCTCCGGTGGCAGCGTAACCACAGTTGAGGGGAACCGGACTGCATCCCAACGCGCTCGTGATCTTTTCGCTGGGGTGCCGGAGTCAGACTCTGCCCGTGTCCGAGTGATCAATAGCAGTGTCGAGTCATTTATCCGTGACATGCGCAGTGCCGGATCTGGAGTCGACGGGATACTCCTGGATCCCCCGCGGTCGGGGGCTGGGATTTCGGTGTGCGCCGATGTACGGGCGCTTGGTCCACGATCGATCCTGTACGTCGCCTGTGACCCGGTTGCGCTCGCACGTGATGTCCGGGAACTCTGCAGTGACGGGAAATATGAATTGGTCAGTGTCCGGGCGTGGGACGCATTCCCCATGACTCATCATTTTGAGTCCCTGGCGGTTTTGAGAAGCAC
>DEZY01000143.1:343-5811 GCA_002365735.1 Actinobacteria bacterium UBA3120 | reverse complement strand
AGTATCTTGACGTCAAGATACTTGTGGTATCTTATGGGCAATTAGATTAATCAGGGAGGTCCTGTGACGAGCATGGATTCATTTTCCGCAAAACAGACTCTCAAGGTCGGCGGTGAAGAGTTTGAGATCTTTGCAATCGACGCAGTGCCGGGTAGTGAGAAATTACCCTTTACCCACAAAATTTTGCTCGAAAACCTGCTGCGCACCGAGGACGGCACAAATGTTGATGCAGATACGATCCGTGCTTTAGGGGCTTGGGACGCTAAAGTTGAGCCCACCGAGGAAATTCAATTCACACCATCCCGCGTGGTCATGCAGGACTTCACGGGGGTACCCGTTGTTGTCGATTTGGCCACCATGCGCGAAGCAGTTATCGCGCTGGGCGGCAACCCCGACAAAATTGAGCCCCAAAACCCATCTGAATTGGTGATTGACCACTCGGTTATCGCGGATTTCTTTGGTCTGCCCGACGCGGCGGAACGAAATGTTGCGTTGGAGTACGAGCGCAATCGAGAGCGATACCAGTTCTTGCGCTGGGGTCAGAGCGCATTCGAAGAATTTAAGGTGATTCCTCCCGGTACGGGGATTGTGCATCAAGTAAATATTGAGCATCTTGCGCGCGTGATCATGGCCCGAGGGGGCCAGGCCTATCCCGACACGGTCGTGGGCACCGATTCGCACACCACCATGGTGAACGGTTTGGGTGTACTTGGTTGGGGTGTCGGTGGCATCGAAGCTGAGGCCGCAATGTTGGGGCAGTCCGTTTCAATGCTGATCCCTCGCGTGGTGGGGTTTAAACTCACGGGCGCACTTGCCCCGGGAGCCACCGCAACAGACTTGGTACTCACGATCACCCAAATGCTCCGAGAAAGAGGGGTTGTGGGCAAGTTCGTCGAGTTCTACGGCAGTGGCGTGGGAACTGTGCCGTTAGCCAATCGGGCCACCATCGGAAATATGAGTCCCGAATACGGAAGTACCGTGGCCATTTTCCCCATCGATCAGGTCACTCTGGACTACCTGGAATTGACCGGGCGGACACCGGCTTCAATTGAACTTGTTCGGGCCTATGCGCTCCGACAGGGCCTGTGGCATAACCCCGACCATGAGGCAAATTACTCGGAAGTCATCGAGTTAGACATGAGAACGGTGGTGCCCAGCATCGCCGGCCCCACACGCCCCCAAGACCGGGTGATTCTGGCCGAAGCCCAACCCAAGTTCGTGCAGGCACTGACAAATTTCACCGCGGAGCCCGAAAAACGAGTAAGCATCAACATTTCGGGTGAGGCACTTGAAATCGAGCACGGGGCTGTCAGCGTCGCGGCCATTACCTCGTGTACCAATACCTCAAATCCGTCCGTCATGATCGGTGCTGGGCTGCTTGCAAAGAAAGCGGTCGAGCGCGGGCTCTCCCGAAAGCCATGGGTGAAGACCACGTTGGCACCGGGTTCGAAAGTGGTGACCGATTATTACGAAAAGTCGGGTCTATTGCCGTATCTCGAGAAATTGGGCTTCAATGTGGTGGGCTACGGCTGCACCACCTGTATCGGAAACTCAGGTCCACTCATTGCTGAGGTGTCGGCGGCGGTCAATACCGATGATTTAGTGGTCACGTCGGTGTTGAGCGGAAATCGAAACTTTGAAGGAAGAATCAACCCGGACGTGAAGATGAATTACCTTGCATCCCCGCCACTCGTGGTGGCCTATGCGATCGCGGGAACCATGGACACGGACTTGGTCAATGACCCATTGGGGGTAGACCAAGAAGGTACGCCAGTTTTCCTGGCCGACATTTGGCCTTCATCAACAGAGATTGAGCAAGTAATTGCTGACTCAATTGATTCGCACATGTACATTGATCGATATCGGGACGTGTTCGCGGGCGATCAAGCGTGGCAATCGCTGCCCACCCCAACGGGGAGCATTTTTCAGTGGGATCCGGACAGCACATATGTGCGCCGGCCACCATATTTTGAGGGTATGGAGCGCGAGCCGCAGCCGGTGAGTGACATCAGTGGTGCTCGAGTGCTGGCCATGCTGGGCGACTCGGTAACAACCGATCACATTTCTCCGGCCGGGTCGATTAGGGCAGATTCACCAGCGGGCGTCTATCTGGGTGAGCATGGAATTGAACGTAAGGATTTCAATTCGTATGGATCTCGACGCGGGAATCATGAGGTCATGATTCGTGGGACTTTTGCGAATATTCGATTGAAGAATTTGCTGGTCCCAGGTACAGAAGGTGGTGTTACCGTAGACTTCACAGATCCGAGCGGACCCACCACCACTATTTATGAAGCCTCGATTAAATACCAGGCCGAACAGATCCCATTAATTATTCTTGCTGGCAACGAATATGGGTCCGGGTCAAGTCGCGACTGGGCCGCGAAGGGTACCGCCCTATTAGGTGTCCGAGCTGTCATTGCCCAGTCCTATGAACGAATTCATAGGTCGAACTTGATTGGAATGGGTGTACTTCCCCTGCAATTCATCGCCGGTGACAGTGCCGCGTCACTGGGGCTGTCGGGCAACGAGGTATTTGCAGTTTCCGGGATCACCGCACTCAACGAAAGAGTCACGCCACAGCAGTTAACGGTGAGCGCCACGTCACCGGGCGGAGCGGCCATCGAATTTGAGGTCGTATTGCGAATAGACACCCCCGGTGAGGCGGATTACTACCGAAACGGTGGGATTTTGCAGTACGTTCTACGTTCGCTTCTATGACCATTTCGCGCCCCGGATGGCCGCTCGACTTGGTGTCGGCACACGACCCGGAGTTTCCCGGCCAGGTAACCCGATGGCTCCTGGATCGACTGCCCGGGGAGTTCCGGGATTCGCAGAGCAGTAAAGACCCCGTGGCTTTGGCATGGGTGCTCCGTGAGCGAACACAGACCGATATTGATTTGATGCGCCGGCTTTACGCAACGGCTCGTACAGCATCTGGTGTGCAGCGGCCAGAAGCCCTATTAGACTCGTTGAGCGCCGTGGGAGCACAACTACTGCGAACAGCTCGAGAGGCCAATTGCGTCGCTTCAGCACTGGCCGACCTAGACCACGGCGCCCTTGACACTTCTGTCCTAGACTAGAACTGTGCGTTATTTGCCGGCAATTCGTGACCCTCGTGACTTGCGGGCGTTGCCAGCAGAAAAGTTGCCTGAACTAGCCCGAGAGATCCGAGCTTTTCTGGTCGAAAAGGTTTCTGCAACCGGTGGCCACTTGGGTCCTAATCTTGGAGTGGTGGAACTCAGTATTGCGTTACATCGAGTCTTTCGATCCCCAGAAGACGCAATTATTTGGGATACCGGGCATCAGTCCTATGTACATAAAATTTTGACGGGTCGGGCCGCCGATTTTGACACGCTGCGCCAGGAAGACGGCCTCAGCGGCTATCCCAGTCGCGCTGAGAGCGATCATGACATTGTCGAAAACTCCCATGCGTCCACAGCACTTTCGTATGCAGACGGTCTGGCTAAGGCGTGGCAGCGGCGGGGGCTCTTGGGTGAACAGCATGTGGTTGCAGTGATTGGCGACGGTGCGCTCACCGGCGGCATGGCCTGGGAAGCGCTCAACAACATCGCCACAGGGGAGAGGCCCCTCGTGATAGTCGTCAATGACAATGCGCGCTCTTACTCGCCCACAATTGGTGGCCTTGCGCACCATTTGCACACGCTACGGACCGCCCCCAACTACGAGCGGGTCATGGGCTGGGGTAAGCGGGTGTTGCAGCGCACCCCTGTCGTGGGGGTACCAATTTTTGATGCCCTTCACGGCATGAAAAAGGGTGTAAAAGATGTTGTAGCTCCACAGGGTATGTTCGAGGATCTTGGCCTGAAGTACGTGGGACCGGTTGATGGACACGATGAACCTGAACTGGAATATGCATTGAGTCGGGCGCGCGATTTTGATGCCCCGGTAATTGTTCATGTGATCACGCATAAAGGCCACGGCTACGCACCTGCAGAGGCCGACGAAGCTGATCGGTTCCACGGGGTGGGCGTGATCGATCCTGAAACCGGACTGCCAGTTTCGGCTTCTGGTCGCACGTGGACCAAAGCCTTCTCAGACGAGCTGGTCGCCATTGGTTTAGTGCGCTCAGATGTTGTCGCGATTACTGCTGCTATGCCGGGGCCAACGGGCCTAGATCAGTTCGGACAGTTGTTTCCGGATCGCATCTACGACGTAGGGATCGCCGAGCAGCATGCTGCAACGAGCGCAGCGGGACTGGCCTACGGGGGTATGCATCCGGTTGTTGCAGTGTACGCAACCTTTTTGAATCGGGCTTTTGACCAAGTGGTAATGGATTGCGCATTGCATAATGCTGGCGTGACTTTCGTACTTGACCGAGCAGGGGTGACCGGTGACGACGGTGCGAGCCACAACGGGATCTGGGACATGTCAATGCTGCAGATCGTTCCAGGACTTCAAATAGCTGCTCCACGAGACGAATCAACATTGAAGTTGGCACTGCGAGAAGCAGTTGACATCGCTGACGCACCAACGGTAGTGAGATTCTCTAAGGGTGCTGTTCCTGCAGACATTCCCGCGCAGGCCCGTGTAGACGGGGTGGACATTATTGCTCGCTACGGAGACACAGAAGTCTGCATCGTTGCGGTGGGTTCATTTGTACAACTTGGCGTTGAGGTCGCCGAGGGACTTCATGCTCAGGGAATCGGGGTTGAAGTACTCGACCCCCGGTGGGTGAAACCAGTCCCAATGTACGTGGTCGACCAAGCAGCCAAAGCAAGAATAGTTGTTGTGATTGAAGACGGAATCCGGGTGGGTGGTGTAGGGGCTGCGGTGAGTCAAGCCTTGCGTGACCGCAACGTTGACGTTCCAGTGCGAAACTTTGGTACACCATTACTGTTCTTAGACCACGCCAAACGAGCATCGATCCTCAGCGAGCTTGGACTGACCGGACAAGCGATCACCCGGTCAATAACCGAGTGGATTGCAAATAGTCAATCCACTGACTCACATGATTCAGTTACGCAGGAACGCTAGCCACACCCTGTTGCAGGAAACGTGGGTTGCTGTAACCCTCGCGGTCAAGATAGGGCGTAATGCCGCCTAACCAAAATGGCCAGCCGGCTCCAAGGATCATGCATAGATCTAAGTCCTGCGCCTGGGCGACAACACCTTCGTCTAACATTATTTGAGCTTCCTGGGCTACTGCGGTAAGCGCACGGTCACGAATCTGGTCGGGCGTCATGGTGCTTGGGGAATCGCCAAAAATCTCAGCCACCCTTGGATCAACAGTCTTATTACCGGCTTGATCCCAAAGCCAAACTCCTGGCAGTCCGGCTGCCACAAGTTGCCCCATCTTTTCTGAGGCGTGGAATCGATCAGGGAAGTGGCCATTCAAGGTCTGGGCGACGTGCTGGGCCACTGCTGGGCCCACCATTTGCACAAGCACGAAAGGTTCCATCGGCAAACCCATCGCGTGCACCGCTGCGTCAGCGTCTGCAAAGCTG
>DEZY01000143.1:0-248 GCA_002365735.1 Actinobacteria bacterium UBA3120 | reverse complement strand
TGACGTCTGCAAAGCTGGCGCCTTCGTCGACACAGGCAATAATTTCACCCAAGAATCTGTTCAACAGTCGGTTAACGACAAATGCAGGTCGATCTGCAACTAGGACACACGACTTTTTGAGTCCCTTGCCCACGGCGAAGGCTGTAGCAAGCGAAGCATCGTCGGTCCTTTCAGCGCGCGCAATCTCTAAAAGTGGCATCAGGGCAACCGGGTTGAAGAAGTGGAAGCCGACAACGCGCTCTGGGTAC
>DEZY01000065.1:4697-4851 GCA_002365735.1 Actinobacteria bacterium UBA3120 | reverse complement strand
AGAGGTATTGAGCGGTTCCCATAACAGCTGATGCTGAAGTCATAGTTGACGCAACGTCGTTAATCGCTCGAGCGATTCCAAAATCCATGACTTTAACGTCGCCCGTGCGAGTCAACATCACGTTGGCCGGTTTTATATCCCGGTGCACAATTCT
>DEZY01000065.1:3022-4574 GCA_002365735.1 Actinobacteria bacterium UBA3120 | reverse complement strand
CGCGTAGTCCAAGGCTGAGAGAATCCCCGACGTAATTTCAAGCGCCCGTTCGGGCAGAAGTCGACGCCCACTTGCGACTATTTGCCGCAAAGTCATACCGTCAACAAATTCCATCACAATGTAGGGAACGACAACAGCCGGTTCACCGTTGTCACCCTCAGGGGAAAGTGTGTCCTGGCCGGTGTCGTACACCGCAACAATATTGGGGTGATTTAGCGAAGCAGCACTTTGTGCTTCACGGCGAAAACGTGCTTGGAAAGTTGGGTCTTTTGCGAGATCAGGGCGCAAAATCTTGATCGCCACCCGGCGTCCCAAGCGTAAGTCGCGGCCCTCGTGGACCTCGGCCATGCCACCTCGACCGATTACGGCACCGATTTCATACCGGTCACCGAGCATTCGACCCTGTTCCTCTTCGCTCACGAGCCCTCCTTGTTACAGATCATGTCACACATACTTCACAGCACTGCCCATCTAGACACTTAATCAACGTCCAAGGACAGCTTCCATTACGGCTTTCGCGATCGGTGCCGCCAAGCCGTTCCCACTGACTTCGGCCGCGCCACTTTCCTCGATCACCACAGCGACCGCAACTTTGGGCGCTGCTGCAGGAGCAAATGAAATAAACCAAGCGACCGAAGGTGAGTCATTACCCGTTTGAGCTGTCCCCGTTTTGCCAGCAACCCGAACACCAGGAATCTTTGCGTTACTCCCCGTGCCGTTTTCTACAACGTTCACCATCATTTCGGTGAGTGAAAGTGAGTTACTGGGTTTGAGTGCATCAGCAAATTGGCCTGGCTCAGTGGTTTGCAAAATAGAAAGATCTGGTCCACGAATCTCCTGAACCAAATAAGGATTCATGGTCCGCCCGCTGTTACCTACCGAAGCTGCGACCATCGCCATTTGAAGTGCTGTTGCGCGAACATCAAATTGTCCAATGGAAGAAAGTGCTGTCTGTGGTGCATCTGGACTCTCTGGGAACAGTGACGTTGCCGCGCGCAACGGAATCTCAAATCCGGTATTGAAACCAAAACTCTCTGCTTGGTCACGGATGGCTGCCGCTCCCAACTCATTACCCAACCACGCGAATGCTGTATTGCAGGAGATCGCGAGCGCCTGGCGCAAAGTCACCTTGCCACCAGGGCCACACTCTGTGCCCGTCCAGTTGCGCAACTTCTTTGTTGAATTGGGAAGCTGATATGTCTTAGGCCCGGGCAACACCGAATCGGCGGTGAACCGTCCCGAGGCTAAAGCCGCCGCTGTGACGACAACTTTAAAGACTGAACCGGGTGGGTTCAGCGAAACAAGGGGCCGATTAAGCAGTGGTTTGTCTGGATTAGCCTCAAGTTCCCCGTAGTACGAGCGGATGTCAGCGGGATCATGACTAGAGAGTCGGTTCGGGTCAAATGAGGGCATCTGTACTGAAGCCAAAACTCGACCTGTCGCTGGCTCGATCGCAACTACCGCACCGCGCTTGCCTTTGAGTCCTTTAAATGCAGCCTTTTGTGCCGCCGCGTTAATCGTTGTAGTGACGGCCCCACCAATAGGTTGACGG
>DEZY01000065.1:0-2952 GCA_002365735.1 Actinobacteria bacterium UBA3120 | reverse complement strand
GGCCTTACCGTTCAAGATCCGGTTTTCGGTGCGCTCAAGGCCGGTCGCCCCGTATACCAAGGAATAAAACCCCGTTACCGGCGCAAAAAGTGGCCCGTTACTGTAATTACGCAGATACGTCAGCGTGTTTCCCGTTTCAACGGAACGGGCTACCGGGTCAGAAGCCACCAAAATCGGTCCGCGTTCACGGTCGTACTCGGCCAACAGCACCCGCTGATTACCCGAACGGGTCCGATAGTCGCCGGCATTGATTACTTGAATCAAGGTTGCATTCACCAGCAAGGCAACAAGTAGCAACCCGAATACAAATGACAGCCTGCGGATCTGCCGACTCATACCGGACGCACCCTTGGCACTACCTGCGTCATTGCGTCATCGGGTGACACCTTGGAAAGATCGGGCCGCCGCGAACGATCTGAAATTCGAAGCAGCAATGCCAAAATTACCCAGTTCGCAATCAAACTCGAACCACCATAGGACAGGAATGGTGTTGTCAGACCGGTAAGGGGAATCAATCCAGTTACACCGCCGACAATCACGAAAACCTGCAGAGCAAAAGTAATGGACAAACCAGCAGCAAGTAGTTGACCGAACCCGTCCCGACAAGTGATCGCGATACGTAAACCGCGCTCGACTAAAATCGCGTACAACAAAAGGATCGCGAAGATCCCCGTCACACCAAGTTCTTCACCCAAAGCCGAGACAATAAAGTCGGTGCTCGCAAACGGCACCAAGTTCGGGAACCCTTGACCTAAACCAGCACCCAAAATTCCACCGTTGGCCAACCCGTAAATCGACTGAACAATCTGGTATCCACCGGTGTCGGAGTAAGCCCATGGATCCAACCACACCGTGACTCGGGATTGAACGTGGCCAAACGTTGAGTACGCGAAGTATGCCCCGCCTAAGAAAAGGAAGAATCCGATGAACAGCCAAGATCTGCGTTGGGTTGCTATGTACAACATGGACACGAACAAACCGAAGAACAGCAGCGAGGTGCCAAGGTCACGCTGAAACACCAACACACCCAAGGAAATTACCCAAGCGATCACAATGGGTCCTAGATCCTTAGGCCTGGGCAATCCAATTCCAAAGACCTTGGTACGCACGAGCGCGAGTGAATCTCGTGTCTTGACCAAGTACCCGGCAAAGAAAATAGTAATCAGGATTTTCGCAATTTCAGCGGGTTGGAATGACAGTGTTCCGACTCGAATCCACAACGTTGCCCCGTTCACCGTCGTACCGATCACCGGCGCGAGCGGTAACACCATGAGCAGCAGCCCGATTAACCCAAAAGTAAACGTGTAGCGCTGCAACCGCCTGTGGTCGCGCAAGAGAATCAACACTCCACAGAACAAAATTCCAGCGATCGCAAACCACGTCAATTGTGAATACACATCGGGTGTGGGAATTGGCGCACCGTTAAGTTCGGCCCGACGAGCGTCTGCAACGTCAAGCCGGTAAATCATGATCAGACCCAAAATTGTGAGCAGTGTTCCTACAGGCAACATAATCGGATCGGCGTATTTTGCGCGGAATCGAACAACAAAATGCATGACCAAAGCAATCAAAGCAACCGCACCGGCGGTAATCCATAACCTCGGTGGAGTTCCCTCACCCGTTGCCCAGCCCACCTGCAAGGTCCCCAGAACACCAAGTGCCCAAGCGAAAACCAAAAGAATTAACTCGGTATTACGACGACTTTTCAAGATCCTGTTATCCCTGTGTACTTATTCACTGCAAACTCCCAGGGCAACCCTGAGGTGGAATCAGCGCTTGGCACTCCGTTGCCCGGTCAAGGAGTTCGGTGACGATTCGCTGCGCGTCGTCATAGCTTGCGGCCGGGATCCCCTTACTCACGAGTTCCTGGTCGAAAAGGGGGAGTGATCCAACAATAAGTCCCGAGTCAGAGTCAATATTGGACAGTGAAATTCCAGCTAAGGATCCTTGGACCCCGTTGTACACGGCAACGGTGCCGGTTCCGGCACTACCGTTAACCGCCACGTACCACTGACTACCCAACCATTGTTGGGTTCCGAACAGGACACCAAAAGTGATCGCCGCAATAACCAAAATGCTTGCTGTGTAACCAAAAATCTTCTTACGCTTGGCACTTCTTTCTACGCGCTCCTGTTCCTCTCGCTCTCGGTCATACAAAGCTTGCTCGGCTGCGGGAACGATCAACTCTGCGTCAATGAGTGCCTGGGGTGCTGTTTCAGTTCCGAAATCAAATGGCTGTGGGGCATCAGGTTTGTCAGGGTCGGGTTGAGCGTCGTCAGGGAATCGGGTATTTGGTAATTGCAGTCGCACCCTTGGTTCGCCAGCGGCACCAACCACAACAGGTGGTGTCAACGGCAACTCGTCTTTGGATTCGCGTTCAATTACGTCAGCGACGACAACGGTCACATTGTCTGGAGCGCCACGCTCCAACGCTAGGTCAACGAGTCGGGTTACCACTCCTGTTGGTTCACCGGATCCCAGTGTGTGTGCGATTTCGATGTCACTCAACACCCCAGAAAGACCGTCTGAGCACAAGAGAAATCGATCACCCCGTCGTGCTTCACGCACGGAAAGGTCCGGTTCAACCGGGTTCATGCCGTCAAGTGCGCGCATTAGTAGTGATCTACGCGGATGCACTGCAGCTTCTTCTTCGGTTATCCGCCCAGAATCCACCAGTGTTTGCACGTAGGTGTGGTCGTGAGTCAGTTGCTGGAGTTCACCATCTCGCAAGAGGTATGCGCGCGAGTCACCCACGTGCACGATCGCAACGCGACCGCCAAGCCAATACAAACCGGTCACAGTCGTTCCCATGCCCGTGAGTTCAGGATCTTCAGAGATTAATTCTTCAATTGCCTCGCCAACCTTGTCGATCGAGTCAGAAAGGTAGGTCAAAATGTCAGAATCGGTGGGTGGGTGAACATCAAGATCAGCAACGGTAGCAACGGCTAATGC
>DEZY01000034.1:14371-15329 GCA_002365735.1 Actinobacteria bacterium UBA3120 | reverse complement strand
GATCGAATCGGCCACGATTACCTTTGCGATCACGGCGCTTACCCTTCGACTTTGGGCTACCGCGGATACCCTAGGAGTTTGTGCTCATCGCTAAATGAGGTGATCTGTCACGGGATCCCTGATTCAACCGTTCTCCAAGACGGTGATATTTGCAATATTGACATCACGGCTTTTATTGGCGGGGTACATGGTGACACCAACGCCACGTTCCTGTGTGGAGACGTAGATGAGGAAGCCCGGCTTCTCGTTGAGCGAACCAAAGAAGCCACAATGCGAGCAATTGCATCCGTTCGACCTGGACGGCCAGTCAACGTAATTGGACGCGTGATTGAGAGCTATGCGAAGCGGTTCAATTACGGAGTTGTCCGCGACTTCACAGGACATGGAATTAGCACTTCATTCCACAGTGGGCTAGTTATCCCACATTTTGATGACCCCCATGCGGATCAAGAAATGTTAGTCGGCATGACCTTCACCATTGAGCCCATGCTCACCCTAGGAACGATCGCATTTGACATGTGGGACGACAACTGGACCGCGACCACCCAAGATAAAAGCTGGACCGCACAGTTCGAACATACATTGGTAGTTCGCGAAGATGGTGCCGAAATTCTTACTGTTGCAGACGCCACCCTCTAGACTGAGACCAAATGACTTTCACACTTTCAATCGATGTTGGCGGTACCGGCATCAAAGCGCTGGTTCTCAACGACCATGGCGAGCCGATCTCTGAGCGAAGCCGAGTAGAGACCCCCTACCCGTGTCCACCCGAACTCTTCTTGGAAACGGTTCGAGAGCTTGTTGCCGATCAACCCTCATTTGACCGAGTGTCAATTGGTTTTCCTTCCATGGTCCGCAACGGCCGTACTTTGCGCGTTGTTCCCTTTGCTAGGGCGGTTAAGAGCGGGGCTCGCGACCCGGAGCTTTATGCACTCTGGAACGGGTATCCGCTCCAGCA
>DEZY01000034.1:4403-14244 GCA_002365735.1 Actinobacteria bacterium UBA3120 | reverse complement strand
ATGCAAGGGTGCGCGGTTGTCACGGGTGAAGGCGTGGAACTTGTCATCACTCTTGGAACAGGTGTAGGTACCGGCTTATTCCAGGACGGTCGCCTGCTCCCCCACCTGGAACTATCGCAAGGCGAGTTTGGGGGCGACAGCGTCGACATTGCCCTTGGAGATGCGCAGCGCAGGGAAATTGGCAATAGACGTTGGCGGCTACTAGTGACAAAAGCACTGACCGACTTTGACGCCAAAATAATCGCCGACAAAATTTATGTTGGGGGTGGCAACTCAAAGCACTTACGTCCAGAAGACTTGATTAGCGCCTGTGAGATTGTCCCCAATACCGCCGGGCTCCTCGGTGGAGTGCGCGCGTGGGAGCTGGCGACATGACCCGCTGGCTCAGCGACGACGAACAAGTCTCCTGGCGAGCATTGCTCGACGTCATGCGACTGCTCCCCGATCGATTCAGCCGCGAGCTCGCCAAGAACCACGGATTGTCACTGCCTGATTTTGAGATTCTGGTCAAGCTATCTGAAGCACCGGAGGCTCAAATGCGCATGAGTCATCTTGCTGACCAGACGCTTGCCTCACGCAGCCGACTCTCACACGCCTGCGACCGCCTCGAAAGGAACGGCTTCATCACGCGCCAAGCCTGCGAAGCCGACGGCCGGGGCTACTGGGCGGTGCTCACGGACCTGGGCTGGGGAAAACTCAGTGCGGCAGCAGCGGATCACGTAGAAAGCGTCCGTTCCCACTTAGTTGATCTGCTCACTCCAAGTGAATTTTCCGAACTGGGTCGCATCGCGCAGAAGATCTCAGAGCATCTGCAGGACGTAAACCACGCTAGCGACGACTAGCTCGACGTACAGATTGCGAAATCATGACCGCGCGCATCAGTTGACCAAGCCACACTGATTTTTGTCCGATAAGCCCGCGACAGCAGCTCCGACGTGAAAACCTCTCTCACGGGCCCGGCCGCAAGGACCTCATGCTCTCCCATCAGAATCACGTGAGTAGAGAGCCCCGAAATCCACGACAGGTTATGACTGCTGACCACTAGGGTGCGGCCGCCCTGGTGCAAGGTGCGGAGTGTTTCTTCCAGTTGACGGGTACCGACCAAATCGAGATCAGAATCAGGTTCGTCAAAAAACATAAGTGGACAGTCTTGGGCAATTACCCGCGCAATGTGTACGCGTTTTCGCTCTCCACCCGAGAGCTGGTTGATCCTGCGACCACATAAGGGTTCAATCTCGGCGACGTGAATTGCCAGATCAATTTTTTCTTGATCGCTGCTCGCCTCCTTGGTCCCGCGCCACGGGGCCCGACCCCACGCAACAACCTCAGAGACAGTGAAGCCGAAGGAAACCGCAAGTTCTTGACCCAGCACCGCCCGCGAGCGGGCCAACTCCCGGACACTGAGATCACCCAACGGCGCATCCATAAACTCCACTGTCCCAGAATCTGGGACAATTATCCCGCTCAGAATTCCCATAAGAGTTGACTTGCCCGCACCATTAGGACCGATCACGGCATGCATTTCCCCCCCACCGACTTCCACGTCTATCCGGTCAAGGCGAAATTGACCATTTTCGCCCGACACGGTGCACTTTTTAGCGACCAGGATCATGCCCAACCCCCTTGTCTATTTCGCGCCCGACGTAGCAAGACGAAGAAGACCGGTGCGCCTAGGATCGCCGTCACGCTTCCGACCGGGATTTCAATCGGATTTAGCGCCAATCGCGCGATCGTGTCCGCCAGCAGCAGCACTACGGCGCCACCTACGGCACTCACTACAAGTAATTGCCGGTGACTCGGTCCAATAACCAGCCGGACCGCGTGCGGGACCACGAGCCCTACGAAGGCGATCACTCCCACAACCGCGACTCCGGCCGCCGTCAGCAAAACGGCAGCCAGTAGTGCTAATGCCCGTACTCGAGACACAGCCACCCCGCTGGCATAGGCGCCCTCATCACCCAAAGCAAGCAAATCCAATGATGGGGCGAGAAAGAACGCGAGAATCAGCCCAATCGCAATTGCCGGCCACATTGAATTAACCCCGGACCAATTGCTTAATGAAAACGATCCGGTTGTCCAGAAACTCACCGAGCGGGTGCCGGCCAAGTCACTCGTCGAAATAATAATCGACATTGCTGCAGCCCCAAATGCACTCACGGCAATTCCGGCGAGCAGGACCGTGACTACCTCAACCCGGCCATTACTCCGAGAAACCCACACGACAACTGCCATTGCCACGCTCGAAGTGATGACGGCGATGCTCGTGACGCCGATCGAATTAAATGGCAAGCCAATCGCAGCGCCTAGCACTGCGCCCAGGGCTGCCCCTGCCGAGACTCCAACTAACGCGGGATCGGCGAGCGGGTTTCGTAAGGAACCTTGGAGCAGCACTCCCGCACTCCCCAATCCGACCCCGACCCCGATTGCGGCAACTGTTCGCGGGAGCCTGATGTTCCAGATCACGACGGAGTCTGCGCTTGCGGCGCCAAAGTTAAGTGAAACGGCGATGAGTACCAACAAGATCAGGAATAGGGCTAATCCAAGAATCCAAGATCTCCCAATATTTTTCACGGCGCAATCAGTTCTGAAAATGCGTCATGCAATGCGATAACGACTTCCCCTGTTCGTGGGCCAAATGAAAGGAGCAGGGTGTCATCAACGGCAACCACAGCTCGGGTTGCCGCCGCCCTGGTTTGTGCGATGCCAGGCAATTGCAGTAGCCCATCAATCCCACCAACTGATTCCAAGCCTTTTGTCATGACGAGCAGCACTTCAGGATCGAGTTCCACAATCTCTTCTGCCGTTAATGGTGTAAAAGGACCCAACTGGGCCTGCGCCCCAACATCAACACCACCCGCTTGGCTGATCATGGAATCCGCTCCTGAACCAACGCCGCCCAACAGGTAAATAGCTGATGTGCCCCGCAGGTACAGAAATGCAACTTTGGGAGATGACCCAAGTGATAACTCTTGTGTTCCCGAAGTCAATGCGGTGACGTAGTCGATAGCCTGAACCGAGGCTCCAATCGCACCACCAATTGCGCTCACCTTCGGGTCAATGTCGGCAAGGCTCCAGGCTTCGGGCACCTCGACGACGGGGACTCCGGCTCCCTCGATCAACTCGATTGCCTCCTGCGGTCCACTAGATGCGTCAATCAAGACCAGATCGGGTGCGAGTGCCAGTACGCTTTCCGCATTAATTTCATGCCCACTGGTCACAATTGGCGCGTCAACTATTTCAGGGGCATTACTCGTTTCATCGCGGCCGACAATCTGCCTCGCGCCTCCTAAGGCGACAATCACTTCGCCTGAGCCATTCGCGAGCGACACAATTCTTTGTGCTGAAGTCGCCGGCCACGGATCGGTGAATGGTGCAGGAGCCGTGACGTCTTTCTGCGAGATCGTAATTGGTCTTATGATTTCAGACACACTGGCATCGCTGGCTATTGAAGTGTCGGCAGTGGATGAGCACGCACTCAGCACAATAGCTGCCACCCCAACGACCAAGAATCCGAGTTTCCTCACAGGTACATTATTGAGGCAAGCCCGATTGCGGTCCCGGCACGCTGTCGGGAACGGCCGACAGTGTGTCAGGCGGGCATTTTTTTGTTTGCTTAATCTTCCTACCGTGCTCTCATCACGCGGTCTTATTCGTGTCACCCTCACTTCACTGGTGTGTGGGGCTTTGCTGATTCCCGCGAGCGCTACTTCAGTGGGCGCAACATCTGTCCCCACCAAGGTCACGAGAAGCGGCGATACAACACTGTCCGTTAAGCCAACAAAGAATCTGACCTCAACAGGCGCCCGAATTAAAGTACGAGGAAAAGGTTTTGATCGACGTATCGGAATCTATGTCGCTTTATGTGTTACTCCCAGGAAGGGTTCAACCAAAGCACCCGGACCCTGCGGTGGTGGGGTTAACCTGACCGCCAGCGATCCGGCATCAGCTTGGATTTCCTCGAATCCTCCTCCGTACGGATCCGCACTTGCTATTCCATTTAGTAAGCGCGGAAAATTTTCGGTGACGCTGACGGTCAGCCCCAAAATCGGCAAGATCGACTGCAGGAATGTTTCCTGTTCAATAGTGACTCGCGCAGATCACACGAAACCCTCATTCCGTGGGGCAGATCTTTACATTCCCGTTTCATTCACATAAATAGAAGGAGAAAAATGCTCAACAAGAAGACAACAGGGAACCTGGTGGCCGCCATAGCTGCGTTAGGACTTGTCTGTGCAACTGCAGTCGCTCCCGCTCAAGCTGAAGGTGCTTTCAACGCAACGGTTGCCGGTGCCAGCAATATGACCCCGCTAGTCGCATTGGAAACAAGTTCAGTCCAACCAGTTGTGGTCACGAACTTGCCCGCCAATGTCGGACTCTATGGGCTGCATTGCGCTGTGCCGATGAATCCCCGATCTGCTCCAACCCTGTGCGATAGCTCAACTGATTCACTCGTCTACATCCCGGCAACTGCTGCGGATCGGGCCAGCTTGACTGCAAAGATCAAAGTGAACGGTGAATTCTATGGAACCAATCCGAATCCACAAACCGGAACGAGTGCGAATGCATCCGTTGACTGCCGCACCGAAGTTGCACCAGGTATGGGGGCCTGCGCCGTATATATTCTTGGCGCTGGACGTGAGAGTGCCAACCCAAATTACCTTCGCGTTTTTCCCACGGTCTTCAAGTCGGTGCGCGCAGATCGTAAGACAGATCAGGTCAAGGTGCGCCCAAAGTCCAGCTCCAAGATCACCGAAGATGGCCGGGCATTTAGTGCGACCACGCGATCAGGTTTGACGCCTTCAATCACGGGCGACAACTGTTCGGTGCGAGATGGCAAGATCACTGCACTCGCCGACTCAGGAACCTGCACAATCACGATCGTGACGACGGGCGGTCGCAACTTCAAGCCACTTGTCGCCACCCGCAGTTTTAAGTTGGGTTAATCGAACGAACTAAAAAAGGGGGTGCAGCGCTCATGCGCTGTATCCCCTTTTTTGCTATTTACCCACACCAGAAGTGATAAATACCATAACGGCATCGCCTTCGGAGACCGCATCACAACCTTGTGATTCAACGCGCGTAATTGCGCTGTCGAGAACTCCCCAACAAAAAGCCGAGTACTGGCGAACATCGGAGACTTCTAGCTCGGTGAGTGCCTGTACAAGTGGTGCAACTAGCTCGCGGTGCATGGACGTTACCTGCACCCTGCGGGCCTCTGGTAATTCCACAGACCCGGCAGATTTCACCAGAACATGGCGTCCATCTTTCACATATCCCAGGACGCCACGCACCCACGTTTCGATTCGGGCAAGTGGCTCACTTTCTGCTTCCACCATGGGTGATATTTCATCCACCCAGAGAGCCATTTCGTCGACGAGGACATCGGCAATGAGGTCCGCGGCGCTCGCGTAATACTCGTACACCGCGGAGCGAGAGAGCCCGACTTCAGATGCAACCTGGGCGACCGTGAACGGGGTTCCCGAGAGCATGAGCTGTGCAGCGGCCGCCAAAAGCGCGTCACGCCGTGCTTCACGGTGTTCGGCGATAGTCGGGGCGCTAATTTTGGGCACGACCCCATTGTGCCTTAACAATTCCCTTTGCACACTCCCAGGGTTTTGATCTACTCCTCGGCCGGTTTCCCCAGGTTGCGCCGATAGTTTGTTCTCGAGCCCGGTGTCCGGGTCAGCCTTGCTCGCTGGTCTCAATACCTTCAACAGCCGCAATGGCCTGACCGGCCCACCGAAACTGCATCACGGACTGCACAAAAAAGGCTGCAAGAAGCCCAAAGATCATAGTTCCCGTCGAATCCCATCCCATAAAACCATGGAAAACAATTGTGATGATTCCAGCGACACCAAGCAACCAGGCGCCTAACCGGGCCATACTCTTGGTTTTGTTGAGTCGGGACGATTCGTACTGCCTCCCGTACCCCGACATTGGCATTGTAAAGGGTCTTCCTTTGATCAGCGTGAAACAGAATTGCGCAAATAGCAGCAGATAAGCCACAAACCACAACCAGGAATCGATACCCCAGTCGCCTGTGGGTTCCTGAACAACAGCGAGAATGAATGCCGAGGTCATGATGGCTAACATTGCAGCGGCAGTCCCGCGAACGCTTTTCTCAGATGGAATCACATTATTCATGGCGGGATAGTATCTGTTTTGGTTAGGCGAAGTGCGGTAAAGAAGGAACGAGCCGGTCTGTAAGCCGGATCCTGTATCTGAGTTAACAGATGATGATCATCCATCTGGGACCGCTGTTACCAGCAGCCTCGTGCGGTCTACCAGCAAACATGAGGCGAGCAGCCCGTCTGCTTGGGCCGGCAAGCCGACCCTTTTGACCTTGCTTCGGGTGGGGTTTACCAAGCTGATGCAGTCACCTGCACCACTGGTGGTCTCTTACACCACCGTTTCACCCTTACCAAGGTTTCCCTTGGCGGTCTGTTTTCTGTGGCACTTTCCCGCGGATCACTCCGGGTGGGCGTTACCCACCACCCTGCTCTATGAAGTCCGGACTTTCCTCGACACTTGCATGCCGCGATCACCCGACCGACTCGTTCATGGCACAGGCTACGCCGTCAGCGGTCCGGAGTATCGGCTGCCTCGATTTCCGGAATAGGCTCTACGCGTGATCTTTCTGTTGCCACCAAGTGAGGGCAAAACCCCGGCAAGCAACGGGCCGAAGTTTGCACCGACGAAATTGGTGTTCCCAGAACTCAATGAGAAGCGCCTTGACTTGATGAAAGCCCTGCAAATTTTTTGTACGAACCAGCCGGAACTTGCAGCCAAAGCACTCGATCTTGGCCCCAAACAAAGTGATCTACTCGCGAACAATGCCGAATTAGTGAAGGCACATTGCGCTCCCGCGATCCAGATCTACACGGGAGTTCTCTACGACCACTTGGGATACGGCACCTTAAATACACCTGCACGTGCGCGAGCTGACGCCAGCATCCTGATCTCCTCAGCCCTTTTTGGCTTTGTGACCCCGGCAGATCCGATCCCGGCGTACCGACTCAGCGGAGGGTCAGTAATTCCGGCCATCGGTTCTCTGGCCGCCTACTGGAAAACTGATCTGCTGGGAGCACTGGCACAAAATGGGCATGAATTGATTCTGGACCTGCGGTCCGGCAGTTACGAGAAACTCGCGCCCGCCAAGCAGCTGGATCAGCCGATTGTGAGCGTGAAAGTCCTCACCAGCGTCAATGGGGTTCTCAAGCCGGTCACCCATTTCAACAAAGCCACCAAAGGCGATCTGGTGCGGGCGGCCTGCCTGTCTTCCGGTAAATTCCCCACGAAAGTTGAGCGAATCGCTGACTTCTTCACAAAATTGGGGTTTACGGCAGATTTGGACATGTTGACACCCGGGTTACCCACACTGCAGATAGTCACTCATTAGTTCACAGCAAACCCACAGGTTCATCTCAGGGTCTTCCCAAGATTGCATGTGACTCTATGGCTACTTAAGAAAAAGATGCACACAAACCGCATCCCAAGACAAAGGAGCTCTCATGAGCGCACATACGAAATGGATGACCCGGATCGGTGCCGGCGCAGGCGTTGCTGCACTCACGGTTGGCGCACTCGCTGGCGTGGGTAACGCTGTTGGCTCAGCGGATAAAGAAGGTGGCAAAGACCGAGGCAAAGGCCCAGTCGCAGCCCTCGTCACCGAAGGCACATTGACATCTGAGCAAGCCACAACCGTTAAAGAGGCACTTATGGCTGCCCGCGAAGCAACTAAAGCCGACCATCTAAAGACTCTTGTTGCAGCCGGGACCATCACCCAGGCTCAAGCTGATGCACTTTCCAGCAGGGGCGGCATTAAGGACTTGGTCAAATCCGGTGACATGACTCGTGAAGAGGCAAAAGCTCTGTACGTAGCGGTCAAAGGTGCTGACAAGCCAGATATGGACTCGAAATTCGCATCCGTAATGAGCGCACTCGTTGCAAACGGAACAATCACCCAGACTCAGGCAGATGCAATCACCGCCGCCAAGCCCGCTGAAGGCGAAAGAGGCTCAAAGGGCGGTCACGGCAAGAAGGGCGGTCACGGCAAGAAGGGCGGTCACGGTCATGGCGCAGACAAAGACGCTGCAGACGGTACCCAAAGCTCAGCCGCTTCCGCGTAATCACGGAAGCATTCAGATTCGTAACCGCTAAGGTGCGGGGAGCGTTAATGCTCCCCGCACCTTAGCGCATCAACTAGCAGAAAGTAGTAGCATGCAATCGCCTCTCGTCTTAGTCGTAGATGACGAAGGCGGCGTGCGGGATTTGATTGTTGATGCCCTGAGCATGGTGTCCATCAACACGATTACCGCCAACCACGGCATGCAGGCGTTGAATCTGATTCGCGAAAACTCGATTGACTTGGTTGTGCTCGACGTAAACATGCCGGTAATGGACGGCTTTGCCGTGTTGGAAAAATTACGTTCATCCGGAAATAGGATTCCCGTCATCATTCTCACCGCACGCCTTGACCGCGAGGATGTAAAAAAGGGATTTGACTTAGGCGCCGACGACTTTGTGCGCAAGCCTTTTGGCATCGAGGAATTGACACTAAGAATTAACGCGGTTCTTAAAAGATCCACCACCCAATTGCCCGAGTCTTCAGACTTGAGCAGCGGGATCCTGTCAATGGATGTTGAGCAGCACCTAGTAGCCATTGAGGGTCAAGAAGTGAATCTTTCGGCCACTGAATTTCGCCTTCTACAACTCTTCTTGGAAAACCCCAACAAGGTCTTGAGCAAAGACCAAATTTTGAATGAAGTATGGGGCACAGATAAATTTGCCGACCCTAATGTTGTTGAGACCTACGTCTCCTATCTTCGCAAAAAACTGGGGCCTGCCATAAACCTGCGCACAGTTCGAGGCGTCGGCTACCAGTGTATGAGTGCACAGTGAGCGCGGGCACACCGTGAGCCTGCGCTTCCGCATTACTTTACTGACCGCTGTGCTGATCGCCTTTACCTCAGCCATTATCGGTTTCGCCACTTACGTGACGGTCGGGTCTGTTCAACTTGAGCAAGTCGATACCACATTGCAGACCAGTATGGGCAGCACGGGGATGCGGATGGCCGGTCCCCTCGGGTCAAAAAAGGGGGCCAATGATTTTCCTAATCCCGTGGCTATAGTAAAAGTGAACGCCAAGGGGGAAATGACCTGGATTCGTCAGGCTGGTCCACCCAGGAATCCAGATCCATTGCCCGCTATCCCGGCAAGCCTGCTCACTCCCGACTCCGAGAAGTTCGCAAGTTTCGTTGACCCCGAGACCAATCAGAGTTATCGGGCGGCTTGGCGGGATTTGCGCCCCAACGGGCGCATGATTGCCTTAACTTCACTCGATGATTACCAAAATTCTTTAAACTCAATTGCGTGGCGCACTCTGGTCATCGTCCTCGCATCCACCATATTTGGTGCACTCATCGCCTGGTTTACGGTTCGACGGTCCTTCCGGCCGGTCAATGAAATGGTGCGGGCGGCCGGAGAGATCGCCGCCGGTGCTACAGATCAACGGATGCCCGAAGGTGCCCCGGGAACCGAGTTGGGTGTCCTGAGTGAATCTATGAATTCAATGGTGGATTCACTCACGCGTTCCATGGATGCAGTAGAGCAATCCGAAAATCGACTGCGCACATTTGTCTCGGACGCGTCCCACGAAATTCGCACTCCCCTTACAGTTATTCGCGGGTACGTTGAATTGCTCATGGGAAGAGGCGAGGGCAACCCGAGCGGAACCAATGAGCTTGAAGCCCGGGCGCTCGCTCGGATTAACTCTGAGTCATTGCGTTTGGAGCGTCTAGTAACTTCACTGCTGCAACTTGATTTG
Source organism: Actinobacteria bacterium UBA3120 (assembly GCA_002365735.1). Lineage (GTDB taxonomy): Bacteria > Actinomycetota > Actinomycetes > S36-B12 > S36-B12 > UBA4592. The sequence goes on along the minus strand of DEZY01000034.1, from coordinate 4,418 downwards.
GCGGACACATCAACC